>NZ_JBHIMR010000002.1:192476-192563 GCF_042194215.1 Bartonella sp. MR100HLJHH | reverse complement strand
CAACCCTGATAAAGCAGCATCCAAACTGTAGAGGATGCACTCCAGCCCTCAAAAGAGTGCATCCTTCCCCTCAACGGGATACTGCTC
>NZ_JBHIMR010000002.1:165592-192376 GCF_042194215.1 Bartonella sp. MR100HLJHH | reverse complement strand
AACCCTCATGAAAGCAGCATCCAAACTGTAGAGGATGCACTCCAGCCCTCAAAAGAGTGCATCCTTCCCCTCAACGGGATACTGCTCAACCCTCATGAAAGCAGCATCCAAACTGTAGAGGATGCACTCCAGCCCTCAAAAGAGTGCATCCTTCCCCTCAACGGATGCCGCCCACCCTCATGAAGCAGCATCCAAACTGTAGAGGATGCACTCCAAGCCCTCAAAAGAGTGCACCATTCCCCTCAGGGGTTTTACTCAAGTTTCATCGCATCTCATTCTTATGAACCCTCATTTTTATGAATCTTTGCTAAAAAGCACAAAAAAGAAGTTTGCTAGCAACTATTGTATCACCCATCTTATGGGATTCCACTTCCCTACAGAGCTTTCAAACTTTTTTACACCCTCATAAAATAGAATCTGAAAGAATTCTTTAAGGCAATTAAGGGTAAATTTTGTCAAAATATAGACAAACTTTATTCTTTTTTATGACTGTTGTATTTTTACTATAGTTATTTAAATCGAATTTATGTATGATCCATATCGATATTTATTTATAGAAATAAATATAGGAGAAAAAACTATGAATATCAGATATTTTTTCATAGCGGGGGCAATTACAAGCGGTTTAGCTCTCGCGATTCAAAAATCTGATCGTATAGTCAATAAAGAACCCTCTCCTATTGTTGCACCTTATACTATTGAAAAAACAAATTTACAGTTTGTTAAACAAGTAAGGGACACATCGGATACATTGAATATACTGAGAGTAAATAATAGAAGCGCATCAGAACAAGCATCAATAAACGATATATACGAAAAAGGAAAAAGTTTATTGAATGCAATAGCTGGTTTTTTAGGATCAATTATTATATATTTTATACAATTGGTTTCCGCTAGAGTATAAGATACAAAAATTTCTTAAAATAAGGTTATATACATTTTGTGTATATTGTAAAATTTAAATAAAAAGGCCCTTTTAAAATGGGGCCTTTTTTAGTTTAATTTTTCCGATGTTTTAATTTAATTTTTGTTGTGTTTTTATTTTTATTGGCTAAATATCACCGCCTTCAAAAATGACATTTTTTACTTGTCTCACATCTCAAATAATGAGGGCTCTCCCCCTAAGCTCCCCTTCTCATACCACTTTAGTCAATGGACCTTCCCTCATAGCGTTTTAGTTAATAGACCTTCCCCTTATACCGCTTGAATAAGCGATCATTTATAAGCATTTTCTAACAAAAAAAAGGACCGTCTTGAAGAAGATAGCAGAATTTATAATCGATTTTTCTCCCCTATTCTTGAGGATCAAGCCATTTTCAGTCTATTTTTTTAAAATCTTGGCTATTATTCTTGATTTTTCGAGCACTTTATTTTGCTCTGGTAAGAAAGGTGTAAAGCGCCTCAATCATAGCGCTTTCACATCTTTTAAATAAAAGTGCTTTTCTTCAACAGGAGAGTACAACACTAATCAATTTTTATATCCATAAATGCAGGTTCACCATCTTTAATATAAATAATATCAGGAGAATATTTTACCCCCTCTACTTCAAGCACGAGCTGTTCATCACTCACCCCTTCAAATCCTTGTTCCCTTAATTCTTGTTTTTTCTCCTCGACTAATTTTTTATGAAAAGCGCGTTTTTGATTACACGTATTAGGGGATCTCACTCTGAAAAGCTGATAGTCCATGGCTATAGACCACTTCTCAGCAACCCGTTCCAGAAGATCGTAACTGAACTTTCCTTCCCTTTTCACTTCTTGAGCGATCATTAAAGCGCGTTCCAAATGGACTTTTTCAATGGTTTCATCAAAGCCAAGCTTTTCCCCTGCCGTAAAACTTTCATCATAAGAAGCTAAAGTCTCAACATCGCCCAACAAGGCAAGAGCTGCAAGATGCAGCAAAGCATAAGGTGCGAACTCTACTTCATCATCCGGTGCCCAAGATAAAGAGTCTTTTTCCCAAGGGGGAAGACTATATTGAGAGCGAAACATTTCATGCAAAGAATCATCTTCCATTGTCCATTTTAAAGTTTTATCGAGTGCTTTCTTTAAAAGCTGGGCGCTCACTTTTTCTTCAAAAATTTCCAATCCATTGGATACAAAATTCATAAATACTGTTGGCAAAACCCCAGAATTATGAGGATTAATCGTCTGACAAGCCGCAGCGAAAATACCGCTCATAATTAAAAGTCCGCGATCAAAGGGCGAAAATTCTTCCACTCGTTTCTCGTTATAGAGAAACTGCACTTCACGATCTGGTAAAAAGAGAGTTGCCAAATGATCTCCTTTTCCCTCGATTTCCACCGACCATCCCAAGCTTTTTAAAAGCCCTGTTGCACTTTCTATCGTGAGAATTTCATCATCATCATAATCGGCAGAGAACTCTTTTTCCTTTAGTTGCAAACGCCTCTCCTGCACCACGGCTTCATCTTTCCAAAACTGCTGCGTTGCAAGATCATTTTCTTTAAGCACTCTTTCCAGCTCGCCTTTCACTTGGAAATTCATTTTCATCCGTTTGAAGACAGAGGTATAAAGAGCTAAAACAAGCATGATAATGATCATGCAAATAACAATAAATACCCAGAACTCGGGATCTAATAGAAATACGGCTATAGGATCACTGTTCATTTTTCCCCTCTCAGTCTTTACAAAGCCCGTGCGACAGAGAGCTTATGTGCTCTCCTACAGAGATTGCTTCTTCTAGTTTCTGAATATTTTTGTACAAGTCACCCGTCACTTTAGTGCGAAGCCGTAACATAACCGGAATAAAAATAATGACACAGACCGTTATGACGAGCGTTGTTTTAAAGAGAACGGCATGCACAACATATTGCCACCCTGTCAGCTGCCAATTTAATACATCTGGTATTTCTAGAACCATTCTCCAGATGATAATGATAACAGCAATAGCAAAGATAATTTTATAATCCTTTGCTGAAAGCAACGCTTGCTGGAGCGAAAAAGAATGCGCTCTTTTATGCGTTTCTTGCTCTGATGCCCAATTTTGCTCCTTCATGTATTCCCCTCTCACTCTTTGAAAAGACCCGTGCGACAGAGAGCTTATTTGCTATCACACAGAGATTGCCTCTTCTCGTTTCTAGATCTTTTTTTCCAATTTACGCATTATGATGATGCAAAACCCAAATATCACTGGAATTAAGAAAAGTACACAGACCATTATGGTTTGCGTCATAATAAAAATAATAATATTCGTGGTACCACACTACCCCCTTACCTTCCTCACACCTCAAACAGTGAAGATTTTCAAACCGCGCCAATCTGTAACCGATAGTCACAATTCAGCTTTTTTTCAAACAAATTCCCCTATTTTCAAGAAAATGACCCTGCATCCCCACTTCAATAGGATTCATTTCAAAGCTTGAATGAACAAGGCACCTAAAAATACGAAAACACCCCATATACCGCGATCACCTGCTAGAAAAACCGTTCCCTTCCTCACATTTCAAACGATGAAGTAAGTCCCAAACGCTCACTCTAGGCTCTAAACCCCACGGCTCTCATTCCCTTTAATCAACAATGGTCCATAATCGGCTTTTCTTCCCCTCAATGCCATCCTCAACACTGCTCCTTTAAAGCAATGTTTACGGACAACCCATGAAAGAGCACCAAAAAACATCAGAGGCAAAATGGTATAGAGAGCAATCCCTATAAATGTTGAATCTCTCATAATTCCTTCATTATTTTTTTCCCTCTCATGACTTCTCAAACGCTGTATCCTGTTCTTGCAAGACGTTTTTCAGTTCTTTTCTTAAACAGCGATACGTTCTCACCTGCTTAAAGACACCATAATAAAGTTCCAAAATCATCATGGGAACAAAAGCAACCCCCAATGTCACGCACATAAGCACGAAAACAAATATCATGACAAAAATATCACTCCTTTTTTCTCTATCGCCTTTTTTATACCGATCCTTTTGACAGGTTATTTTACCCCGTTGCTGGTTTATTTCTTTCAATTTCCGAATATTTTTTCTCAACAAAAACCACAATGTTATGCAGAGTATCAACATAACTGGGAACAAGAGCAAAACACACACTATAATAACTTTCCAAAACGCATACAGAGAGAGAAAAAGAGGTGTATCCCACCACCCTGTCCGTTCTCCATTGCTACCCAAGGATAGGAGAAAGAAAATCTTGTTCCACAGCTCAAGAGAGAAAATGCTGTACTCTTTGCTATCCAAGGATGAGAGAGAGAGAATCCTGTTCCACAGCTCAAGAAAGAAAATCCTGTTCCATAGCTCAATAATGAGGGAGAGGAAACAAATGACAACATGCTCTCGCACAGAAAAAACACTTTTTTCGAAAAAATGGCGCAGTCCATTATAAAATGCTGAATTTTTCCCCTTCATTGCTCTTCCTTTTTTTATGAAAAATGCATTTCTTTATCTCATGCTCGCTTTTTTAAGAACCACTAAAAGTGCGATGCATGGCGCTTCCCTTATTTTCAACAAAAAACCCAGACTTTCTAAAAGCGCAGTTGCTCTTCCAAATGATGAAGAGCAGCCTCATCATTACAAACGAAAATAGGCTCTCCTCTTTGCCTGATGATTCTTCAACCATCCAATCCCCTCTTCTTGTGTCACGAGCTTCCAAACATTGCCTCTTCCCCCTCACGATAGCTACAAAAGCGCCTTGTCGCGCTCTTTTCTTACGCGTTTCAATTCCCGTTTTACTCTACAATACGTTCTCACGCGCTTGAAAACAAAATAGTAAAATTCTAAAATGAGCATGACAACACCCGCAGGAAAAAAGACCTCTAGCAGAAATATCAACCAAAAGTATACGATAAAAAAACTGCTTATTTTTTCTCTATCCTTTTTTACCGGATTATTTTGTTGATCGGTTGTGTGATCCCGTTGCTGGATAGCCTCTTCTAACTGCTGAATCTTTTTTTTCAACAAATACGTTAAGATGAGATAAAGCACCAATAAAACAGGCATCAAGGCAACAACACACACCATGATAACTTCACGCAGCACAAAGAGCGCCAAAAGAGCGCTATCCTGCGATACACTCAACGACCACTTGGATTCTAATGGGATCAAAAGAGCTTTATGACCTATCCCAATAAGGATAGAAATAAGACAAATGATAATATGATCTTTATAAGAACGAAATGATTTTCCAAAAACAACAGAGCACAGTTTATTATAAAATGTGGAATTTTCCCCCTTCATTTGCTCTTCCTTTTTATACAACTGTTTGTCCTGACTTTTATAAGGACACGAACAATCTCTCAAGTAAAATTCCGTCCATTGTCGTCAAACAGAACACCTCCAGAGAACACTCGTATTGCATATTTATGTTGCCAATACTTCAATTTTGCCAATTCACGTGCTTGTTTTAAAGAAGCATCTCTCAACACTTCCAAACCAACGCGCGTCCACCCCATTTCATGAACAGCACCCATGAAGGAAATAACAATAGCGCCCTCATGAATATATCCCCTTACGATAAAATCTATCACCACCATTGTTTCAATAAAAAGTGTAATCCGGCGCCATTCACATACGCCCGCCCGCTGCTGCCTCTACGATAGCCTTACCCTAAGGGGGCTTCCCCCTACGACAAAGCCTGCCCTGCTCCTACAACAGCCATATCTAGCTTCTACGATAGCCCTTATAACTTGATAAAAATAGAAGCATTTTTATTCTTTTCTCAATTGTTTTCCGCCCCCCACTTAAGATATGAAAAAAGGAACTTCCATTGATACGCAAATGATCGCGCAATAAAAGCATTTGAAATAAGAAAATCTTACAACTCTCTTATTCCAATCAAAAAGGATCAATGATCATTATAAATCAAAATATGGCGATATCTTCCTTTTTTCATTGGGAATCTTGCAAGCCAATAGCTAAGAATATATTCATAAAAAACGCTTTTAAAACAATAAGACAGCCGCTACTTTTGAGATCAAGTGTTTTAATATTAATGAAAGCACTAACATTCTCTTCAAGTTTGAGGTGTTGTTTTGTCAACAATCTTGTTAGCATGGACTGATTCTATAACTATGCGGTATCATCACAACTGCTCTTTATAAACAGCATAATGATACGCGTCATTTCACTCACAATTCTTTTTAAGCCTTGCGTTATAGGCTTTTCTGGAAAAGATAAAGGAGAATCCTATTGAATATAGCAATTATTTTGGGGTCTGTGCGTCAACCTTCATTAACAAGAACTTTAGCCAGTTATTTAGCAGATTGCCTCATGAAGCGGGGTGCATCACTTCATTGGGTTGATTTGCGTGAACAGCCCTTACCGATGACAGATCCAGATTATCATCAGCAGGTTGAGGCTAATCCAAGTGCTGCGGTTCGCCAGTTTGTAAAAACCATTGCAGAGGCTGATGGCGTTATTCTAGCAAGCCCCGTTTATCAAGGGTCTTATTCGGGTGTTTTAAAGAATGCTCTTGATAATTTAGCTTATAATGCCTTTTTAAATAAACCTGTTGGGCTTATCTCTCATGGGAGTACCGCCCAAAAATGCGCACAACCGTGTGAGCATTTATTGCCGGTGGTGAGCACGCTTTATGGTTATGCACTCCAATGTCAAATCGCCTCTTCCCCCGAAGATTTTTCCTCAGATGATGACGGTCGTACTTGGAAAGTTATCAGTGAAGAGATACAAACACGTTGTGAAAGGCTTGCTGATGAAATGTGTACATTTTTAAAGCACCGAAGTGTGATTTAAAGCAAAAAGGGAGGGGGGATGAAAAAAAAGGGTGCGCACTATCGTTATTTAGTGGTAGGGGGCACAGGGATGCTTGCCCCTTTGTGTCAATCACTCGAGCCGCAAGAAATGATTATTGCTGCACGCTTTTTTTCTCATAAAGTCCAGCTTGAGGCATTGCACAACAAACAGTTGTGCGTGCCGTTGGATTATGATTGTGCGACATCAAAGGCACAATTTTTAGAAGCTGTGAAGCAATGGCATGATCTAAAATATTGCATATTATGGATTCATTCGCCTGCCCATGCATTTTCTTGCGCATTAATTGAGCAGTTAGCTCTTTTGCCTACACCACCATGTATTCTTCATATTTTTGGTTCCAACACTCATGATCAAATGGTCATCGAGTGCGCGCGCAAAAACAAGGTTGATTTCATCCCCATTCAATTAGGACAAAAAACAACCCCAAAAGGTTCACGATGGCTGACTCATCAGGAGATAAGCCAACAGATACTGGAAGCCATAAAAAATCATATGAATAAACAAAACTTATGATCAATACCTATGCTTTGCAAAGAAGCCGTGCCCCTTCAATCTCTATCCATACCCGAACATCCTCTTGAGTCCCCCCATACTCTTTACATCATAGGCTTTGCGAACGAACAATCCCCCTCCCTGCGCCTCTCAAACAGCATCCTTATATCAACAGCCCCAAAACCAAACGTTTTTACCCTTCTCACACGGGCTTATCCCCTTCTCACGGGACTTAGACAGCATAATCTTATGGGGCGTTATGTTATAAGGCGTCATGGCATAAAACTTAAAACAGCAAATTGTGTTTAGAATTTTTTGTCTATTTTAAAGCTGACCTTTCTTCCCACACCTCAAAGAACAACGATTTCTACGGGACGTAAGGTTCCCACAAAAAACTTCTCTTTCAACAGTTCAAATTTTAGCAGGTTCGAGTTGATTTCCCGCTCATAGTCTTCCCGTAATACTCATACTCGACAAGCTTTTTTAAAGAAATTTCAACGCGCTCCTTAAAACAACACTTAAACGTACCAAGAAAGCTTATATCAAAACAGAATTTTATGACGTCATGGGATGATATATTATAACAAACACCATATCAGAACCGAATGAAAATTAGACACCCTTACAGCCAGCATACAAAAAGCACCCTCAATGCTAAGCATAATAAAAAAGTATCGCAATAAACCGAAAAAAAACCGATAAGAAAACACAATTAGCACGCACACCTGCTTTAAATTCATTTTTACGACAGCAAATAAGAAAACGTAAAATAAAAAACCGTCAACTTTCAAGCCATTAAACTCAAAAAACAAGTGGTGGATTGAGCTAAATTTAAAGCCTTATAAATAAAACCCACTGATCATATACAAGATATACCAAAGATACGAAAACCTTCTCTCAAATTTAACGCATTTCACAATCCAACCTTTACGCCTTCATTGCCCCCCTCTTCTCCTCAACCGCCCCACAACCCTCACGGCTCTTGATCAACCACAAATCCTAGCCATTACAGTTTCACGTTTTTACGATTTTGCAAATTCACAGAAAAAAAGAAACCTTCCGATAAACAGCCAAAGCCTATTAATTGGCATCAGCCCTTTTCACCAAACTCCCCCATTCCAATGACGCATTTCACAATCCAACCTTTACGCCTCCATTGGTACCCTCTTCTCCTCAACCGCCCCACAACCCTCACGGCCCTTAATCAACCACACATCCTAGACTTTACAGTTCCACGTTTTTACGATTTTGCAAATTCACAGAAAACAAGCAAACCTCCGATAAACAACCCCATTGAAGCCTATCACCAGCCTATTAATTGGCATCAGCCCTTTTCACCAAACTCCCTTATTCCAATGACCTTATTCCAATGACGCATTTCACAATCCAACCTTTACGCCTTCATTGCCCCCCTCTTCTCCTCAACCGCCCCACAACCCTCACGGCCCTTAACCAACCACACATCCTAGACTTTACAGTTCCACGTTTTTACGATTTTGCAAATTCACAGAAAACAAGCAAACCTCCGATAAACAACCCCATTGAAGCCTATTACAAGCCTATTAATTGGCATCAGCCCTTTTCAAACAGAGATCAGCGTAAAATGAGAAAAATAATCCATGCCCTCCTCCCAAGCCGTGAAGCAATGGGATGATCTAAAACTCATACCTCCCCCCATGACATGAGCACTACATGCGCTTTTTCAGCGCTGCATTTAATTGCCGCGTAACCTTGTAATACGATATCAAACGCTTTATAAAAGAAATATACAGTGCCACAATGGGTATTGTTAAGAAAAAATCAAAAACACCCCCCAGCAGAATGATCAAAACCACCGTCCAAGCTGCCGCCATTTCGTAATGCATTTTATCCCCTTCTCTTTATAAATTGATTTGTGTGGTATAAATTGATTTATTGGGTTGCTTCAATCACTTCTTCCAATTGCTGAATTTTCTTTTTCAACCGAGAAGTTAAAATTTCACGAAGGATCACAATAACAGGGATCGTTGCAAAAATAGATACAGATAAAAAAAACCAGAAAAACGAGAGAATGGCAATATATTCAAATCTGCTCTCATCTATCTCAGCAGCTATAGCTATCCCTTTACAGTAAATCACATAGACATAAGCTTTGAAAAACATAATGATGAAAGAGAGGCATGCGTGGAGGATATAATCTTTGCGTGAAAAAGCGAGCCATTTTTTTAACGAATGGGAACTTATCTGTGTTTCTAGTTCTAAGTTTTGCTGCACTCTCTCTTTCTCTTTTCCGCTTTTTTCAAAGAAACCAAAACGCTGTGGATGTTCTTTCATCAAACGTCTTTGTTTTTTCACTCTGTAATAGAGCCTCAAACGCTTGATTAAAGAATAATAAGGCGCCACAATAATCATATTCACGAAAATGGCAAAAACTGTAACTGCATTTAGAAGAAAATATCCAAACGGCAGAAACAAAATAAAAAGCGCGATCTCACCCTGCATAGCTATAGTCTCATTGATTAATCTCTTGCTGCTTTATTTTTTCTTTTAGTTTTTTCTTTATTTTTTCCAATCTGCGCTCTTTAAAACGATCAACCCCCCAAAGGATCGGAAGAGGAGTGAGAAGACAAAACCAAATCAACACCGGTAAGAGAAAAATAAGATAACCAATTCCTTCCCATTTTATCCATTGCAACGGCTGTACCAGAGATTTTGCACCAGCAGGAACTTCTAAAGCCATCATGATAAGACATGTGCAAAACATAGTGAAAAAGCAGCGCCCTATTATTTCACAACTCCCCACCCCTTTACGCCTTTCCACTGAAGACACCGTAAATTTTTTGAATAAAAAGAAAGACACTTCAAATGTTGCTTTTTTCTCCTGCATTGTTCCCCTCTGCTTTTACACTTCGCGTGTTTTACGCATTATTTTTAGGTTTAAGCTCTTTTTAATTTATCTAAACTCTTTATTTTTCTCAATAAATTTTTTCATCAATCCTAATTTCTACATCCATATATTCTAACTCCCCATCCTTTATGTAAAGAATATCGGGACGATAGTTTTTTCCATCAACCTTACAAATCGCGTCCTTTTCGTAAACGAAATATCCCTGTTGTCTTAATTCTTCTCTTTTTTCCTCGATCAATTTTTCATAAGAATCTCTTCTTCTATTGCACAAACTGGGATCTGTGGCTCTAAAATATTCATAGCTCTCCACCTCCATGGAAAAATCCTTTGCCGCATGTTTAAGTAAATCGTAACTGGATTGCTTTGTTTTTTCTACCGCCTTAGCGATTATCATCGCGCGTTCCAGATGCTCCTCTTCGATGCTTGTTTCAAAGCCCAGTCTCTCACCTTCCAGAAAGCTTTTGTGATAAGCGTGTAAGGTTTCAACATCGCCCATCAAAGCCAGAGCTGCAAGATAGCGCAGCGAATAAGGAGTCAATTGAGGAACTACAATTTTGTTTTCCCAAGGAAGAATGCGATATTGAGAGTGAAGCATCTTGCCAAGATCAACCTCAGTCATTGCCTTTTCTAAAGCTTTCTCGAGTGCACGACGTAAACGCTTGGCGCTTACCTTTTCTTCAAAAATTTCCAACCCCTTCACATCAAAACTCAAGTCAAGAGCAATCAAGCCTCCAGAATTATAAGGGTCTATCGTTTGGCAAGCCGCCGCATGGATACCAGAGCCCACCACAATTGCACGATCAAATTGCGGATACCCCTTCTCAGCATTATAAAGAAACTGCACTTCACGATCTGGTAAATAATAGGTGGCCAAATGATCTCCTTTTCCTTCAATTTCCACCCTCCATCCCAAACTCTTTAAAAGCGCCGTTGCACTTTCCATCGTTAAGATTTCCTCATCAGAAAGAGAAAACTCTTTTTCTTCAGATAACGGCTTAATCATCGGTATTTCCCCACTGGACGGCTCAAAAGCGATAGGTTGTTCAAGCACGCGTCTTAATTCTTTTGTCACTTGGCAATACAGTCTCACCCGCTTGAAAGTAGAATAATACAATGCCCAAATAAACATCATGACTACAGCAGAAAGCAGCGTGAAAAGCGTCAAGCCCGCACCCCACGAGAATATAACAATAATATCTATCATTTTAATATCTATCATTTTCCCCACCCCTTATTCACTTTTTTGTCGATACGTAGCAGCTACCCGCTTCCAGATTGTTTGCTCCAACTTATCGATCTTTTTTTTCAACAAACGCGTAAAGATGATACGGACCACAAAGGCAACAGGAATGAGCACAAAAGTTAAATCTAATATAAACTCCCCAATAGAAAAGAGAGCTGCTATGACATTCCCTTTCCACTCACTCCACATTAGTACGAAGAGAACCATTCTCAAAGTTACCACAATGAAAGCAATACAAAAGATGACTTTATAATTTTTGCTTGTCAAAAACGCTTCTTCAAGCGAAAACGACCGTGGTTCTTCATCCAATATTGCATTTTTTCCATTGCCCCTCATTTTTTATCCCTCATTTGTCTCAATTTTTAAGCCATTTTCATGAACCGAAGCTTTCGTCCTCACAATGAATGAGGGTTCATCAATATCAAGCGCTTGTATCCTTCATCTTTTATGAAAACAATATCAGGGTTGCATTTTTTCCATCAACCTCAAACATCGCACGAATAGAAGTGCTCCTACAACGCATGAGAATATATAAAGGCCAGTATTCATTTTCTGCCCTCCCTTCATGCACTGTTTTGTTGAGAAGCGGTTTTTCTTCGCTGCCAAATTGCTTGATCCAACTTATCGATCTTTTTTTTCAACAAACGCGTAAAAATGATACGGACCACAAAGGCAACAGGAATAAACACAAAAAGAAGCACTGATATAAAAACCAATATTAATGTTAAAATGAACAGGATATAATTCCACCACTCTGTCAAATCCCACTCAAAAAATATAAAGAGTGCCACTTTAAAAGCGCTAATAATGAAAGCAATACAAAAGATGACTTTATAATTTTTGCGTGTCAGAAACGCTTCTTCAAGCGAAAACGACCGTGGTTCTTCATCCAATATTGCATTTTTTCCATTGCCCCTCATTTTTTATCCCTCATTTGTCTCAATTTTTAAGCCATTTTCATGAACCGAAGCTTTCGTCCTCACAATGAATGAGGGTTCATCAATATCAAGCGCTTGTATCCCTCATCTTTTATGAAAACAATATCAGGGTTGCATTTTTTTCCATCACCTTCAAACATCATGTTTTCATCACGACAGTGTATCCCCTGTAGTCCTAAGGCTTCTCTTTTCTCGTCGATTAAACTTTCATAAGAATATCTTCTTCTATTGCACAAATTTGGGTCTGAGGCTCTAAAATTCTAATCACTGCTCTTTTTATTTTCAGGAAGATAAGCTTCTTTCCAAAAAAGAAGCAAACTGGTGCAAGAAAATCGTAACGAAATTGCTTTGTCTTTATGACGATTTGAACCACCAAAAAAGCCGCCCAAATGGACTTTTTTGATATTTTTTTCAAAGCCCAAACTTTCATCTTCCATAAAGCTTTTGTGAGAAGAGTGTAAAATTTTAACATCAGCCCTCAATACCAAAGCCCCAAGGGTGCACAGCAAAGAAGAAGTCCCTTGAGAGATATCATTATTTCCTTTTTCCAAGGCGATGCCCCCATTTTGAAAGCCAAGCACACTGCCAAGATCAACAGCTCCCATCGCCCTTATCTAAAGCTTCCTCAAGCACACGGTGTAATCACTGGGCGCTTACCTTTTCCTCAAAAATTTTCAATCCCTTTGCCTTAAAATCCACCCCTTTGCTTCAAAGTCCAGTTATAAATCTGGCAAAGCCCCAAAATAATAAGGATTAATTATTTGGCAAGCTGCAGCATGTATACCAGCACCTCCCACAATTCCATAATCAAATTGCACAAAACCTTTTTCATCCAGAGAGAGAAACTGTCCTTCACGGTCTCGTAAATAAATAGATGTCCCTCTTTTCTTTCAATTTCCCCCCTCTACCCCAAGCTCTTTAAAAGCACTGTTACACTTTCTATGGAGCAAAACGTCTTAATAAAAAACTTAAGCTTTTGGCTCACCTTCTCTATGCGTCTTACCTCTCCACCTGCAAAAAAATGGGCTTTTTTTCCCAAACACCAGAATATCTTTTGCTTTAAGTATAGATTTTTCGCTCTCAATATCGCTTGGTAAGACACATTTTTATGCTTGATAAAAAGAAAATAAATTACAAGATTTTCTCTCTTTAAGAGAACAGAAACAGCAAGTAAAGTCCAAGAGCAGCCCCTCTTCACTTTCCCCCCAGCACTCAAGCAAAAGCACCAACTCAAGCAAGAGCACCACTCAAACAAAAGCTCCGCTCAAACAAGAGCCTCAATTTTTCTCAAAAACACGACACAAATATAAAAAAGCATAAAACGAGAAGCACACCCCATGCACCTTAATGAAAAAGTCAAAAGCAAGGCTTATGGCAACAAAAGCCTCTCTTCACTTTTTTCCCTCGCTCACTTTCCCCTCATTCACATCGTATAGGATGACTGGAACTTTTTTCTGCTCAACCTCTTCTTCCAATTGCCGCACCATTTTCTTCAACTGACGGGTTACAATAAAGCGCATAATAAAAACAATCGGTAAGAATAAAAAAGCGCAGGCAAGCATCCATACCAGTGGCTTGAATACGACAAAAGAAATAAAGCCCTTTCCCCTCCATAGCTTAACGATAGCAGTTATAACTATTGGAGCTATCACTATGATCGTAGAAATATAGAATATTTTTTTATAGTCTTGCCAAACAAGAGAAAGCTGTTTTTTATCAAACATTCTGCTGTTTTTTATTTTTGGGAGATCTGTTTTAAGGCAATATCGCGTTCATTCAGCACGCATTTCAGTTCCTTTTTCACACGACAATACAGCCTCGCACGCTTGATAAACAGGTAATAAATGACAACGACCGGTGCCCATATTAAAACACTTAAGAGCGTAAAAAACAGGGAATAATAGGCTATTAATGTTATAAGACTACTCGTCATTTTGTCCCCCTTCCACATTCTGCATACGCATTGCCTGATCGCGTTGTTCTATTGCTTCTTCCAATTGTTGAAGTGTTTTGTTCAATTTTCTCGTTAATTTTATGCACATCATCCCAATGATCGGAGAAAAGAGAAGAAGTCCAAAACATAAAAGACCATAAATAATGCGACCTATTGAAAACCGCGGTATCATAAAGCTGGCCATATCACTCTTCCACCATACCAAATGTACGATAAAGAAAGCAAATTGCAAAATGGTAAAGAGGATACAAATAAAAAGAATTATTTTACATTCTTTTGAATAAAGAGGCAGAGATTCTTTAAAGTTAAGAAAGCGTATTTTCGCATCAAGTGTCTCAAGCGCGAGATTGCGTCTTTTCATTTCTCCCAGATCGTTGCGCAATTGTTGTATGGCTTGCTTTTGTTGCGTCGTACTCTTTTTCACGTCTTGAGCGAGTTTAAAAGACAACTTCATATGTTTGATCAACAGATAAGGAATCCTGATCATAACCACAACCATTAAAATGGCAATAATGATGCCCCCTAAAAAAGCCAAATATTCTATGATGCTGCCCACTTTTTTCCCCTATCGTATTGATGTGAAATTATCATTTTCATTCTCTTCTCAAACAAATGTTTCTAATCTCTTTGCTGTTTTTTTCACGCCATAATGAAGGAAACTATGGAGAATTAAAATGACAGGCAAAGTGAGGGCACTACAGACCAAAATAAACAAAAGCGGCAACGCAACAATCAATAACAAAAAAAACAACGGATCATTGTGTGAAACAGTCGCATATCGTGCAATAAAGGACAAAAAAAGCGTAGCCCATATGAAAAGCGCAGTCGGAATGAAAGCCATCCAAGAGATTATTTTATAATCTTTTTTTGAGAGAAGCAAAGATTCTTGAAAAGAAAAAACACTGAACTGTGTTGCAAGAACTGTATTCTGTCCTCTGCCCTCTACCTGATTATGCCTCAAATTCTGTGCTGCACCCTTTTTTAATTTTCTTCGCATCTTACATAACAATACTGCCCGTTTTATCAAAGAATAATAAATGGCCAAGATGATCTTCACGGTAGAAAAGAGTATCATGCTCCACGCAGAATACATAACGATAACTATCCCTAAGGAGATCAATAATGTAGTTATTAAAAGAGGCATTATAGAAGTGATCACTTTTCCCCCCTATCATATTTTGTTGAGAGATTGGTTGTCTAGCTGTTGCTGCTCTGGCAAGGTTTCCCGCAGCTTCATCATTTCCTTCGCATCCCGTTTAAATACGGCGTTAAAAATAGAAAAGAGCGGAAACAACACGAAAAGAAAACCAAAAATTATTTGCGGTAAGAGACATAAAAAAGCCCAAACACCATTCCACCCGAAGTTACGAAGAAATTCGATCGCAGGAATCTTTATAAAACTCTGACTCATTTCTTGAAAATCTTCTTGTTTCATTTGTCCCAGTGCTTTGAACTGTTCTTTGGACATAATGTGAAAAAAATCCAGAGGATCCATATAAACAGTTGCGACAAAAAGCACCAACAAAAGGATAGCCAAACAACAAATGATGATATAATCGCCTGTTGAGAGAGCCATCCATTTTTTGAAAGTTGCCGATTGATCCAACACTGGCTGCGATACAAAAGCCTTATCTCCCTTATGGGCAGATTGGTGTTGTGATTTATCTTCGATCATACGGATACTCCCCCACTTCTAAAATTCCCACTCTTCAATATTTGATAGCACGCCACCAGGGCGGTGAATTCGCTTAGCACTCTTCTCAGAGTAAAGCAAGCACTATAATACCCTCTAAATATTTTATTCACTTAGTCCCTATACGCGCTTATACATGACGCGCTTACAAGCCAAAATTCCCCTTTTCCTCCCTTTATCGATCACATAAACCCTAAAGGACACCGTTTTACAAAAATCCAACAAATATTTAATCTAAAAAACATCCCATGTGGAAAACTGACATACCCACCATAAACGACAGTGTTTTCACCGCTTAAATGAAGCCGAGTATATATGAAACAAAGGATGATGATATTCCTTGCTCGCCTCAAAGAATAAAGATTTTAAAACCCACCTCAGTTTGTAAACAATCCCATTGCTCTTAAGTGCACTCTACCTGCTGAGCACTTTATGGGCTCCACTTGCATAAAGCGCTCTACGGACAACTTCCTTCCTTAACAAAAGTCCTTCCTTAACATTGGCACCTAATTTTTAACACTTAATGCGTCAAATGTTGTAATGCCTCATAAGCCTTCCCATCCCCGCCTCAAATGACAGTATTTTATGGCATAACAAGATAAAAAACATTTTCACAAGCACTTTGTATCTTGATCATCAACACATCCTAAATGCTATAAGATTCTCTCATTTCAAATCTATCCCCTGTTGAATCAATCAAATTTATTTGCTTGTACGTAAAAAGTGGAGGAGCCATGCGGAGTGAAATTGTACAATGAAAATGCCTCTTATAAACCGTCTCAAATGCCAAGAGCTTGTAAATACATATTGGGATTGGCAAAGTATGCGATGATACCAGCTTACGCTTTTATGAAGCCTAAAAATGATGATATTCAATAAAGTTATATTATCATGAAAGCTTTACCATGATACCCTTCTTGAGCCACCGTCGTGAAATGGGCTCGAGCACATGTAAAAGATGTCTCTTAAAAACAAGCGCGTGAATATGCCGCAATAAGTATATTCCGTTTGAGGCATTGTGTATGACGTAAGAGATGTGCCCCCAGAATATGAGAAACAAGAACGCGATAAACAAAAGCGTGAAGCAATAAGCACGCCCCACAAACCAAACCAAACAACCGATTATCTAAAATGCGCCCACAGCAGCTTTGCAATTTTTCAATTCTCATTTTAAAATTTCTTGATTCAAAAAGCCCCTATTTTAAAATTAAAAAAGAAATGTCTTACACCTCATAGCCCCCACCTTTATAAAAGCATCTCTTAATAAACGCCTCTTTTATCAAGCTACCTGCCACTTATAAAGCTTCTTTGGATATTGCATCCCGTCATTTAACCATTTTAAGTGACCACCTCCCTTTTTATGATGAAATCCATTAAAACAGCAAAAACAAAAATATCCTCCATAAACGATAACTCTAAATCGCTTGATCCTCCACAGTTTATTTTGTTATTTTGAACTAATGAACCATATTTTATTTGAAAAGATAAGGATCTTATGCTATTATAAGCACATTGAAAAGTTTGTTTTTTTAAGCTCTGTGCCGCTCAAAAAAAAGATAAAATCCTCTATAAAGGATAAAGATATGTTTCACAGCTTAATCTACATCAGACATCTTGGTACAGCGCCCAATAAGAAAACCCAATATGCCTCCCAAAAACAAAGCTCAACGGATGATAAAAATCCACGAATAATAAAAACAATGACTTTTCAAAGGTGAAACTGAAAAGTTTCCACAAAGCGCTCATGAGAAAGAAGGCAATAATCCTATTAGAAAAGACTTCCTATTAGAAAGACGACGCCATACCCATAAAACATCATTCTTGTTTTTTTATTCACATGTGACAAAAGTTTCTTTTCAACTGTTCCAGAGCAGTTGAGAAATCTTTAGAAAGCAAATAAGCCACTATCCATGAAAAAATAAGCATGATAGGGGCGAGAAATAAGACTGATAGGGGTAAGATAAAAATGGCAAGAAACACCTTAAAGATGATTTTTTCGCCCCACCCCGTTGCTGTTCTTTGTGCTGAAAGACGCCTTTAGTATCCGTTTCTCCTTTGATCTGCAACAGCTCATATTCCCCCAGTATTTGCCCACCCAGTATTTGCTCCCCCCCCCCAGTATTTGCTCAAAGTGCTTTTTACATCACTGTCCCCCATCAACAGACAGTTTATTTTTCATTTAAATGGTTAAGTTCATGAAAATACGTAAAAAACGCGGTAGACCGAGAATAACAGGCGAACTCAGAGAGCCCAATGGCCGTATTTCACGTGCCCAAAGCCCCAGCGAATCTGCGCTTCAATCTGCGATTGAAATGCGTGCAAAACACTTTGGTTTAAGCCTCGAAGAAGCGAAAAATCCGCTTGTCGGGACCTATATTGGGCGTCTTTGTTTGCTTGGCTATAAAGGGGATTCATCAGGCATCAGTAAAGAGCAATATGATACGGCGCAACGATACTTGCAAATCAGAAACGACTATTTATGTGCAAAAGGCTTACCAAATGGCTATTACGATGGTTTTACGCACAGCGCATCAGATGAGACAACAAAAAAGCAATGGGTTCAAAGAGCGACGAAACACTATGAAGATATGCAAGAAGCGATTAAAGAAGCACAATATTTGCATCGTCAACACAACTTTCATGCAGCATTACAATATCTTGTTATAGAAGATCAACCGCTGCCTACTCTTGTTGGTTCGTTGCGTATTATTCTTGATGCCCTTTATAAACATCTTGACTATTCTAGCAAAAAGAGCATTGGCTAAAAACACCCATCGTTTCCTCTCCCTCACAGGATAAAGATTCCAAAACCCCCTTTGTAACATGCCTCTTTGTAACCAGCTCCGTTGTAAAGAGACAATCCTTCTTGGCAAATTACACTTGAAATCCACTGGACTTGCCTTTCATAGAAATTCATGGGATTGACGAGCTTAAAGCACGCAACAAACAAGCTTTAAAATATCCACCACGCCCTTTAAAAAACGCTTCAACCTGTCAAAGAGACTTATCACCATACCTCAACTATATATCTACCCATGCCTCAAAGGACAATAATTCACAGCATATTTCACGACATAGGCAAGATAAATATTGTCCCCTCTCCAAACGGCAACACTCTCCCCATCACCTCCCCTCCCCATCACCTCCCATTGTAACAAACAACCCTCATCATCCACTTTTCCCCCAATATCGCGATATCCCCTTAGCTCTTGAGACAATTCATTATAGTCATTGTGCGTCTTTTCTTGTACAATTCTATACGGCTTTCCTGATCTTATGACGAACAAGAGACATGGCTTTGACTGCAGCATAATCTGGATTTCTCATTCAAGATCAATAACGACTAAAACATCATTATAAATCAATAGCTCATCATTAAGACACCCCATTGATTTTTTTACAAAATTAAAAGCATCATCCCTTAAACGAAAGAAAAAACCCCCACCAACAATCTCCTCCCTCATCAACAACTGTACCGGTAACCATCCACTC
The DNA here is from genome assembly GCF_042194215.1 of Bartonella sp. MR100HLJHH. Taxonomy (NCBI): domain Bacteria; kingdom Pseudomonadati; phylum Pseudomonadota; class Alphaproteobacteria; order Hyphomicrobiales; family Bartonellaceae; genus Bartonella; species Bartonella sp. MR100HLJHH. The sequence goes on along the minus strand of NZ_JBHIMR010000002.1, from coordinate 172,940 downwards.
ATCACGCCACCGCTAATATGACAGACAGCACAGCCCCAATCGCCAACACCTACCGCTTTACCCCCGCAACACCTGCCAACCACCGCCTTCCTAATTCCATTAATAAAATACCACGGATTTCAAAACCACAATTCTCTCCTCTCCCTTCATCTTGCCCCCTCCTTTCTCAAAGGAGAAAATGTTTTTTGCCGCATCAAAAACTTTCCCATTAAAACAACATATTTTGCTGCATAGCTAATGAATGAGCTTTTTTCTGTAGATTTTTTGCCACAATAAAAAAGGAAAAAATAATCGTTTTGCTGTTGACAGAATATGAAAAATCGTATTTAATGACAGGTGCGGTAACGGGTTTTTTGTGCCCAGATTTCATCATCAGATGTTTGAGTTATTATAGACTGTTATCAAACAGTGTGTTTCGCGACAATCTTCAGAAGTCTCCTGTTTGAAGGTGTCTTTCGTCTTTCTCTGACTGTTTTTCTTCTGCATCATCCAATTTGCATCACCAACAGCCCTATAATTTTGAGATTTTCAAAACAAGCAGTATCCAATAAGGGCTCCCAATAAAACGCTCTAACAAAATACCCCAATAAAAATATCGATGCAATACATCTCAGAAATGATGAGCAATATACGAATAATAATATGAAAACGGCAACAATATGCTCTCATCGCCTCATCTTTCAAAATGCAAAGGCTCTCTTTCAAAACATTGTTTAGCCAAAATTGAAGAAAATAATGCCGTCCATTGATTATTAATATGGAGGCTAATATCATGAAGCCACAAGATTCTTCTCTCCCTCATTCCTCACAAACACTAGGAATGGCAAATGCATCATTAGACAATCTTGCTGCACATTCAGAACAACCCAGCAGCGAAAAAGAAAGAAATATCCCATTCAGTCATGAGGAATTAAAAAATATCATTGCCCGTTTAGAAGATGACATCTCAACTGGCCGTTGGTTCACAGCTGATTATGCAAGCATAGATCTTACACTGATGCCAGCCTTGGTAGAACAAGCAAATCGTAAATATCCTGAAATGCGTCTTCAATTGGTAGCATCATCTCACGACTTTGCCCTTGCACTAAAAGAAGCCATCGAAAACGGCATTCAATCTTCTAGATTTATCATTCACACAAAGGATAGAGGAATTCATTTTTCAGTGATTGATCATCAAACCATCGATGACAAAACGTCCGTGATATTTTTTGAACCTACAACACTTAACAATATGAGATCAGCGGTGCTAGCATTAAGGACACAACTGGCCATTAAAGCGCATGAATTGTCTAATTGTTCTTTTGCCATGGCAGAAATGGACATTCAACGCAGTTCCTCTGAATGTGGAATGTTCAGCTTAAGCCTCGCCAAAAAGCTTTATTCCGAAGCTCAAAAATTAGAACGACTGCACAAAGATAATATTAAGGGTGTGTTATGTGAACCAGATACGCCTTTATCTGCTGAAAAGTTAGATACATATCTTCCAACCACTTTTTATAAACACACACAAGGGAGAAGACGTCTTGGGGAATATCTAAAAGCCAATCCACAAGCAGCACATGAAGAAGTAAACAAAAAAGGCGAAACTCTAACCGAGAGATTTGAAAGAAGCTTAAGTTCAGCAGAAGGAAAAACTGTTTCTGTTTCACAACATAGAAAAAGAGCGACGGAATACAAATCTCTGATGATGTAATGAGTGTTTTAGCCATATCCGTATTCCACATCCACAAAGAATGAAGCTTTACGGCTTTACGATTAAGCATAAATTGCTGTCAGCCAATCTTCTTTTCCCTTTGAAAGAAGTAACAATGCAAAAAGTGAGCAATTACCTCTTCAAACAAAAAGCAAAACAATAGTATTCTATTAAAAGCAGCCCATTTTAAAGCCCGTATTTTAAGACTTTGAACAAACATAAAACACGCAAGTTTTGAAAAGACCTGCCCGCACTTTCTTATAAAGCAGCCGAAAAATGATTTTTTCCTTAATCTTCAAGAGATAAAGGTTCTTTTTCAAAACATTATTTGGTCAAAATATAAGAAAATAATATTGCCTCCCAATTATAACCACGGAGGTTCATATTATGAAGCCACAAGATTCAAAAGATACTGCCGCTCATGCCTCACAAATAGCAGAAAGTAACATCGAAAATGAATCCTTAGAAAGCCTTATTGCCCGTTTAGAACAACTCAACGCTCCTCAAAAAGAAGAGAGCACCTTGAGTCAGGAAAAGTTGAAAGCTATTATTACAGACTTAGAGGATGATCTCGTCACCGGCCGTTGGATTAACTCTTACTATGAAAATATAGATATTAGATTGATGCCGGCTCTCGTAGAAAAAGCAAACAGCAAATATCCAGAAATGAATCTCAAATTGGCTCTTACAGCAGAAGAGTTTTCGCACGCACTAAAGGAAGTGGTTGAGAGCGACGCAAAATCTGCTCGATTTATAGTAAATTCGGGAAGCAAAATCCACTTTGCAGTCCTTGATTATCAAAAAGTTGATGACAAAATCTCTTTGATTATGCTTGAACCTACAACATTTCAGAATATCACTGCTTGCAAACTAGGGATAAAAATAAATCAAACCCTTCAATGTCTTCAACTGCCTCCTTATTCTTTTACCACGGCAGAAATGGATATTCAGCGAAGCTCTTCTGAATGTGGGATGTTCAGCTTAAGCCTCGCCAAAAAGCTTCATCTTGAATCTGATAAATTAGCAAGATTGCACAAAGATAATGTTAAGGGTGTATTATGTGAACCCAATTCATCTTTATCTGCTGAAAAGTTAGATTCCTATCTTCCCATCAGTTTATACAAACATGCGCAAGGAAGAAAACGTCTAGAACAATATTTAAAAACCAATCCGGATGCTGAACATGAAACAGTAAACAAAAAAGGTGAAACTCTGAGAGAGAGATTTGAAAAAAACTTAAGAACAACAGAAGGAAAAACTGTTTCCGTTTCCTCCCACCAAAAAAGGCTCACTGAATACAAATCTTTGATGATGTAATTGAGGTTTTTTCCATACCCATAAAGAACGAGGCTCTGCTGCTTGACAGTGAGGTATAGCTTGCTGTTAGCAAATCTTCTTTTCCGTTTGTAAGCAGTTAAAGATGTAAACAACAAGCAACGTGACCTCTTAAAGACAAAAGGCAAAACAGAACTGTTCTATCAAAATCAGTCAATTTTGAAATTGTATCAAAATTCCAAAGCTCTTCTTAACAATGATCCATATTTGAATAGACAGAAGGCTGAATGCATAGAATATTTTATGATTTTAGATGTTAAATAAAAGCACCCGCCTCCTCCTGTAGCTTTTTTCTAAGAGTTGTCCGCTTTTATCTCAAGCGCCTCCACATCAGTACCACTTGCCAAAACAACCGCAAACAGCCGCTCTCTTATCCCTCACAATCAACACCATCCGCTCTCCCCATCTCTCCCCCTCACAACCCCTGCCAAAACAACCGCAATCACCAACACCAATGCTAACACAAATCATTGTGCACCCCCTCCAACCACACCTCTCATGCCACCGCTAACACAACCGTAATGCCGCCGTAATGCCATTGCGTACATCAACACAATCGCCAACCTCACCAGCACCAACAAAACCGGCACCAATAAGACCCTATCAACAAACCAGCACCAAGTCTCAAAACCAACAACATCTCTCAACGGAAAACACCAGCCAAACCATTATCCCACTTGGCCAACTATTATCCCATCCCTTAAGATGCTACAACTAACCTTTTGATTTCATTGAAGTTTAACGTCTCTTCTGTTTTTGAAGAGTGAAAAATTTCATTTTTAATATGTCGACCAGCCTCACGTTAACGTGAGGCTTTATTTTATGGAGAAGCAAATGAGAAAAATATCATCAGCAGGGCTTGCACTCATTAAACAATGGGAAGGATTGCGTTTGAACGCCTATAAAGATGCCATCGGGGTATGGACAATTGGCTATGGACATACCAGCGCTGCTGGCGAACCGTTCGTTCACAAGGGCATGATCATTACTGAAAAACAAGCAGAAGAAGTTCTTTCTCAAGATTTAAGACAATTTGAAAATACTGTTGAAACAAATGTGACGGTTTCCTTAACGGATGAACAATTCGCCGCGCTCGTATCGTTTTGCTATAATATAGGAGCTTCGGCTTTTTGTAATTCGACCCTGCTCAAAAAACTCAATAACGGCGAATATGAAGCCGTCCCTGCTGAATTACAAAAGTGGACCAAAGCAGGAGGAAAACGTCTTCACGGTTTAGTGCACCGTCGTGCAGCCGAAGCAGGACTATGGGCAAAAGGTGCTTATGTTTCTCCTAACTACCAAACCGTAGAAACGCAAGCACCAATGGGATTTTTCAAAGCAGAAGCGCTTACACCGATTATTGGTTCTTTTTCTGGACTTGGAGGCTTATTGGCAGGCAATGGTCCCATCCAATGGGCATTGGCAACCATTATGGTTTTAGCCGCCTGTGCTGGCATCTTCTTTGTGGCAAAACGGTTTCGGGAGCAGCGCTTATAATGTGGTGGATGAAAAAAAATCTGATGATAACAGGAGCGGCTCTGACCGCTTTTTTTATCGCTTTAGCAAAAGTTTTCACTCTTGGAAAAAAGATTGAACAACAAAAGCAAATAGAAAAAACACTAAAGTCATCAACAACACGGCTAGAGGTGGAAAATGAAATTAATCAAAAAAGTGATCCTGATGTACGCGCTGCTCTTACTCACTGGTTGCGCGATAAAAACAATAAATGAGCCTTTTTCTTGCGTTGGTTGGATGCCCATTTATTTAGACAAAAAAGATCTTAATATCATCAGCTCAAATCTCGCAAGAGATATTTTAAAGCATAACAAACAAGGGGAAGGCTTGTGCGGGTGGAAACATGGCTAGAAAAAAAACAGAAAAACAAACAGAGCTTACAGAAAAGGAAAAAGAAATCCTACAAGAAATCATCACGACTTATAAAAGTGTAAAAATAATGTCACGCTATACGAAGTGGATTATATTCATCATTTTCTTATTAGCGCTTGATTTTTCACGTATCGTGGATGCATTGGCAAATATTTTTACACAAAAATCGAATATTCAGCTCTAAAATAAATAAAAAACATGAGACGTGTTAAATCTTTTTTTAAAAATATAAAAAGCCATTCGTTATTTTTTGAAAACACGGAGATTTTATTGGTGATTTTTCACGTCTCATAGAAAATTTTTACACACTCTTCACCAACGCTTTCATGAAATGAATTTAGGGGCATGAAGAGAGATTTTTAACAAACGCGTAAGTCAACAACTTTGCTAACATAAGAAAATGATCATACCAACGCACATTTTTTTAATAACCTATTGATCCTCAAAAGATTTTATACTCTTCACAAATCTCATTGGAAAGATACCATCGCGAAAAAATTTAAAAATATTTAGAGATATTTTTTTAATAATTGCATAAGTAAACAACGCAAAAAGCATTAACTTGCCTAAAATCCCCTTTCTTTACACTTAAAAAAAAGAGCAATCAGACACCACCCTACGCATTACCAATCCCCAATATTTATAAAAACCCCCGTTTATAAAAACTCTGTTTATAAAAAACTGACTATTTGAGAATATTCATGAGAGGCATTTTTATTTTCTTTAAGTATTTTACCCTAGCTCCCTCCACTTGTGAGGTATAAGAAAATGATTGAGATTGTTTCAACATAAGAGAGAATTGAAATGAAAAAATCCACCGCAATAAAAATCTCTTATTCAACATACAAAACAATGAATTATTATTATAAATAAAAGCGTTGCTCCATTAAAACCCATTAAAAAATGTGAAGCAACACATGATTATCGTTATTTGCAAGAATGCAATGCTCTTGAAAACCGTAAAACCACATCACATTGATTTATAACTATCATTAAGCACTCTTCAACTTGAATTAAAACCCTGTATATCGTGGGATTCTCTCATTTCCAAACCTGTTTCTTTTGAAACAATCCAAACCATGTCGCTTGCACATTACAGTGTATGGGTCAAAACTATACAAGCAAGGCATGCCTCACCGTCTCACGGACTAATGGCTTGTCATAACATTGAGAGCTGAAAACATGTATGATAACGTTCGCGTATTCTTTTATTAAGCGTAAAGATGATCGTGCCCTATAGTTTTATGCACTTCATGAGAACTTTGCCCTTATGCCATTCACGAAAATCGGTGTGACGAGCGAGATGTCTCTTAAAAAACACGTCAATATGCAAAAATGTATATTTGGAGACAAATATATTTGCGGCTTTTCTGCTTTACGTGAGGGATTGCATCCAAAAAGATACGCAAGCAACAAAAGTTTGAGGCATCATCTTCATTATTTAATAAGATATTACTATAAATACCTTTAAAAGCCGTAAAGCAAAAAGATGATGACAAGACGAGTGATTATATGCCTTTACATTCTTCCTCAATGAGGCTGTCTTTCTATTGCAGAGATTAACCAAACAGAGATATGCTTGTCCCAGTATACAAAAGCCCTTTAACAGAGCAAACCTTAAATTTTGTTTTCATACAAAATCTTAAACACCAGCATCTTATTCATAAAAAAACAAACAAGACCTAACATGCTCTGTCCAACTTTCTCTCTTCAACTTTCAATAGGCACGAACTCTTGCGTTGGTTCATAAAAACCATTTGCCCTTCTAGAGCGCAAACACGAAAGTACAAACACAAGATTTTTTAATGGTGCATACATAAACTTAAAATGAAAAAATAGAACTGTATAAGAAAGAAATGACTATAAATCAAAAAGTTGTATTTTTATCAATAAAATATTTTCAAAGAAAACCACGATCCCCGCACAATAAAAACATCCCATAAATACAAGAGAAAAAGTCATGAATAAAGAGAGAGATCTATTCACAATGGCGATACATCAACCAATGAAAAATAACAAAATGCTATAAGATCACTATCATAAAAGGAAGAACTGTACGAAAAGCGAAAAAGCATTTAAAAAAAACGGGCACAGAAAGCCCGTTTCTTTATTACTTCTATGGAATAAGAGCTTAGAAATCCATTCCGCCCATTCCACCCATTCCGCCACCTAAGCATTGGAGGCATTGGTGTATCTTTCTTTGGAACTTCAGCAACCATTGCTTCTGTTGTAATCAGAAGGCTAGCAATTGAAGCCGCATTCTGGAGAGCAGAACGCAAAAACTTTCACTGGATCAACAATTCTTGAAAGTAATCAAATCACCAAATTCACCGGTTGCAAAACGTGAAAAAGCATTAAAAAAAACGGGCACAGAAAGCCCGTTTCTTTATTACTTCTATGGAATAAGAGCTTAGAAATCCATTCCGCCCATTC
>NZ_JBHIMR010000002.1:121391-165492 GCF_042194215.1 Bartonella sp. MR100HLJHH | reverse complement strand
TGGAACTTCAGCAACCATTGCTTCTGTTGTAATCAGAAGGCTAGCAATTGAAGCCGCATTCTGGAGAGCAGAACGCACAACTTTCACTGGATCAACAATTCCCAAAGCAATCAAATCACCAAATTCACCCGTGGCAGTATTGTAACCATAAGTGTCAGCATTATTTTCCAGCACTTTGCCCACAATAATAGCGGCTTCTTCACCGGCATTGGTTGCGATTTGACGTGCTGGCGCTTGAAGAGCACGACGAACGATATGAATACCTGCTTCTTGGTCAGGATTGCTTCCTTTAACGGTCAACGCATTTGCTGCACGCAACAATGCGGTACCACCACCAGCAACAATACCTTCTTCAACAGCAGCACGTGTTGCATTCAAAGCATCATCAACACGGTCTTTCTTTTCTTTCACTTCAACTTCTGTTGCACCACCCACGCGGATAACAGCAACACCACCAGCGAGTTTAGCAAGTCTTTCTTGCAATTTCTCACGGTCATAGTCAGAAGTTGTTTCTTCGATCTGAGCCTTGATTTGATTGACGCGAGCAGTAATTTCAGACTTTTGTCCAGCACCATCAATAATGGTGGTGTTTTCTTTAGAAATGTTCACTTTCTTTGCACGTCCAAGCATATCCAAAGTGACATTTTCAAGTTTAATGCCCACATCTTCAGAAATAACCTGTCCGGATGTCAAGATTGCGATATCCTCTAACATTGCTTTACGGCGATCACCAAATCCAGGTGCTTTTACAGCAGCAATTTTCAAACCACCACGCAACTTGTTGACCACGAGTGTTGCCAAAGCTTCACCTTCCACATCTTCAGCGATAATGAGAAGTGGTTTTCCAGATTGCACAACAGCTTCAAGCACTGGAAGAAGAGATTGTAGATTAGACAATTTCTTTTCGTGAATGAGAATGTAAGGATCATCAAGATCAGCGACCATTTTCTCAGCATTTGTGACAAAATAAGGGGAAAGATACCCACGGTCAAATTGCATTCCTTCAACGACTTCTAATTCCGTTTCAGCAGTTTTAGCTTCTTCTACGGTAATGACGCCTTCATTGCCCACTTTTTCCATAGCATCAGCGATCATTTTACCGATTTCAGCAGCACCATTAGCAGAAATAGTTCCTACTTGTGCAATTTCTGCTGAAGTTTGGATTTTTTTTGCTTTTTTGAAGAGGTTTGCCACCACTTCATCCACAGCAGCATCAATCCCGCGTTTAAGATCCATTGGGTTCATGCCAGCAGCAACAGCTTTAACGCCTTCTTGCACAATAGCTTGTCCTAAAACAGTTGCTGTTGTTGTTCCATCACCAGCGATATCATTGGTTTTAGAAGCAACTTCGCGCAACATTTGTGCACCCATATTTTCGAACTTATCTTCAAGTTCAATTTCCTTTGCAACGGATACACCATCTTTTGTGATGCGAGGCGCACCGAATGATTTATCAATCACCACATTACGACCTTTAGGGCCGAGTGTCACCTTAACAGCATTAGCAAGGATGTCGACACCGCGCAACAAACGCTCACGCGCTTCACGGCCAAATTTGACTTCTTTAGCAGCCATTTAATTTCTCCTTGGAGTTTTCTCAAAATAGTACACAATGAAAAGTTAAGCGCTTCAATTAGCCCATAATTCCCATAATGTCAGATTCTTTCATGATGAGGAGGTCTTCCCCATTAATCTTGACTTCAGTTCCAGACCATTTTCCAAAGAGGATACGGTCTCCTGTTTTGACTTCTAAAGGCACACGCTTTCCGTTATCATCGAGAGCGCCATTGCCAACAGCAATCACTTCGCCTTCTTGAGGTTTTTCTTTTGCTGTATCAGGGATGATAATCCCACCAGCCGTTTTATTTTCAGATTCAACCCGACGGACAACGACACGGTCGTGAAGTGGGCGGAATTGTATATTAGCCATGTTTTAAATCCTTAAAACTGAACATAATTGCATTAATCTTAAAAGTTCTTGCTAGCACTCATAGCTTGAGAGTGCTAGTATAAGTTAGATATAAAATCTGCATCTCTTAATGTCAAGAATAGCCATAAAATAATTTCTCTAAATGAAGCTTCAAAGTCTTGCCTCTCATTGCACTTTCGCGTTATTTAGCTTTTTTAAGAACCCGTGAACAAAAAAGGATCTTATCATGGTTGAAACACGTCAGGAAACGGATAGCTTTGGAACGATTTCGGTACGTCAAGATCGTTATTGGGGAGCACAAACTGAACGTTCACTGCATAATTTTAATATTGGCAGTGAAAAGCAGCCTCTTGCCATCATCTATGCCTTAGCCCTTATCAAAAAAGCTGCAGCTGTTGTAAATATGGACAAAGGAAAACTACCAGCAAATATTGGAAAAGCAATTATTGCCGCCGCCGATGAAGTGCTTGCCGGCGATTTTGATACGCATTTCCCACTCTCCGTCTGGCAAACAGGTTCTGGCACACAAAGCAATATGAATGTCAATGAAGTCATTGCTAATCGTGCCAGTAAGATTTTGGGAGGAAAACTTGGAAGCAAAAAACCAGTTCATCCCAATGACCATGTCAATATGAGTCAATCATCGAACGATTCCTTTCCCACAGCGCTTCACATTGCCACCACGTTGCAAACACGCCAACACTTACTGCCAATCCTTGAAGCTCTTATTGCTACACTAAAACAAAAAGAGCAAGAATTTGCAGACATCATTAAAATCGGCCGCACCCATACCCAAGATGCAACGCCTTTAACCTTAGGACAAGAATTTTCAGGCTATCGTGCCGCATTAGAAGCCAATCTTCAGCGCATTGAAAATGCTCTAACCGATGTTCACATGCTTGCTCAAGGTGGCACGGCTGTTGGCACAGGACTAAATGCGCCAAAAGGTTTTGACATTGCTTTTGCGCAAACAGTGAGCGCTTTCACAGGAATAACGTTTCAAACTGCCAGCAATAAATTTGAAGCACTCGCCCATCATGGAGCCCTTGCGCATTTCCATGGGAGCTTGAATGCCTTAGCTGCTGATCTGTTTAAAATTGCTAATGACATTCGATTTTTGGGCTCAGGACCACGTTCAGGTTTAGGGGAACTCAGTCTTCCCGAAAATGAACCCGGATCTTCCATCATGCCAGGCAAAGTTAATCCCACGCAATGTGAAGCCTTAACCATGGTCGCATGCCAAGTTTTTGGCAATCACACCAGCGTAACCTTTGCCGCAAGCCAAGGACATTTTGAACTCAACGTTTATAAACCTGTTATTGGCTATAACGTTTTACAATCAATTACCCTTCTTGGTGATTGCATGCGCTCTTTTGATGAACATTGCATTCAAGGATTACGAGCCAATCGCATTCATATTCACTCGCTCATGGAGCGCTCACTCATGTTAGTCACAGCTCTTGCACCAGAAATTGGCTATGAAAAAGCTGCTGAAATTGCCAAAGCAGCGCATAAAAATGATACAACTTTGCGCGCAGAAGCAATAAAAGCTGGCGTTTCTGGAGCTGATTATGACCGGCTGGTTGATCCCAAAAAGATGATTTCTCCCCAATAAACAACTCACTAAAAAAAGATGCAAACGTCTTAAAACAAATCTTTCTGTCAAAAGATCGGGGTGTTTACACCCCGACGATGACCGATAACGATTATCCACAGCGTTCATTTTAGGCTCTGGTCCATATTTCTGCTCTTGTCTCAATGAGATAATGTATTTATCTATAATGATAATCTCGCGTCATTCATATTGAATGAGAATCCTGAATACCGTAGGATTTTCTCATTTTAAATCTGTCCCATGTTAAATCAATCAAAATCACTTACTTCCACATCACAAGCGGGATAAATGTATGGATAGAAGTTGTATAAAATAAGAAATGACTAAAAACGCCTCTAACGAACCGCCTCAAGTGCCAAGAACTGTCACAACATTGTGGAGAGGGCTGTCACAACACCCACGAGCTGGTAAATATAATGATCGTACCGGCTTGATTCTTTATGAAGCGTAAAGATAAGGGGGGCTCAATGGCTTTATCTTTATACCATTCACGAGCCACCGCCATGAAATGGGTTTGGGAGCATTGAGAAATGTCTCCTTTATGAAGCGTGAAGATAGAAGTGCTCAATAGAGGAACAGCTGTTGGAAAAAACTCAATGCACCGAAAGGTTTTGGCCTTTACTGAAACAATCAGCTCTCTGACAGGGATATCCTTGACAGTTCGCAAAAAATTTTGGAGCATTTACCCATCATGACGCCCTCACCCATTTCCACAAAAACCTGAGTGCACGCGCTAATCTCTTTAAAATTGCCAACGACATTCAGTTTTTAGGCTCTCATCCACGTTCCGGCTTTAAGCGAACGAAAAGAAGAATTTATCGTTTTACATGGTGCATGAGAAACCTCATGAAACATCAGATTCTCGCACTTTGCTCCTTCTTATTCTTCATATCCCATTCAATCAATCAAAACTATTCGCTTGGATTGTTATAAGCAAAAGTGGCATATAGATAAAAAAAGAAATAAAGAAATAAAGTCGCTCATCCTCTCAAGTGCTCAAAAGGCTATCGCAATACAAAGCTACGCAATATCAGAAACGAGCAAAGAATGTGATGGTGCCAATATGTATTTTTTACGATCAATTGAATATTAAGCACAATGATATCAATCATTATAGACAATATATTTAAAACTTAACAACAAAGAGTGTTTTTAATATATATATAATAATGGTTCTTTAAAAAATTAAAATCTTATTTACTATACTATATTTTTTTCTAAAACATAGAAAACACTGAAGGAATATATACAAACCCTGAAAAATTAAGAAAAACGCGGAATAATAGCACGAAAACAAGTTTTAAAAACACTTTAATATGGTTAATTATAGATTTTATACGTATTTTAGTTTTCATAATGATATTAACTATAGATTTTTTTAACCAATTTGTATATAATACGATTTGTATCCGAAATGAATTGGGGATGTTTTTATGAAAACAAAATATTTAATCGCACTATCTATTTTCACTTTCATTACCACTTCAACAGCGCAAGCAGCAGATACGGTAATCTTTGAGCAATCAAAACCGAAGGTTTCATTGCAAAATGATTCATCGTCACGTATCACACCGGTTACTGTTTCTGCGCCTTTTTCTTGGTCTGGTTTTTATTTTGGAGGACAAATTGGATATTTTTCCAGTAAAAATACTCTAGATTACGCAAAAGAAGCCAGGGACGGAAAATGGGCTTGGGTTGATAGAGATTTATCACCGAAACCATCAGGATTGAGAGCAGGTTTGTATGCAGGTTCTAATATTGATCTGGGAGAGAACCTTGTTTTCGGTTTTGATACGGACATAGTCTGGTCTGGGAGGAAAAGCACCCAAACAGACAATGGAAAGAAAATTCTAGATGAATTAGACTCTATTAACATTGCCTTTAAAGAAGCTGGGATTCCTATCGTAAAACCTGCAGCTCAGGATGAAACGATACCCAACTATGGTGACATTGTTGTCAGCAGTGTAACATTGAAAGAAAAATGGTCTGGTGCTGCACGCGCGCGTATTGGTTTTGCTTCCCATCGTCTTATGCCTTATGTTGCAGGGGGTATAGCCTATACACAAATGCAATATATCATGTCACTTTTATCAAAATCACAAGAAGATTCGACAGTTTTTGCTTCTGGCGATGTGTTAGATAAAACAAAAACAATGTTTGGTTACACTATTGGTGGTGGTTTTGATCTTGCAATGACAGATAATATCATCATGCGTACAGAATATCGTTATTCAGATTTTTTGAAAAAGAAATTTGCAGACGATAACCTTGAAATCTCTTCTCAAACGCATGATGTTCGCTTTGGTATCGCTTATAAATTCTAAGTTTTGTAGAAAAATTGAACTCTTAAAAAACCCTGTTAAAACGGGGTTTTTTTTATGCCTCTTTTCCTCCTAAAAAGACGCAGATTCTAAAAACCAAGACTAAACTGTAAACAAATCGTCACAAAACAATAAAGCCTCTCCCTCTTTTAAAGCAAGCTCCTATCCTCTCCCCCTTTCATGTATACATTTAGAATATAAAAGCTTTACCATCATACCACTGGCTACCATCGTAAAATAAATGAGAGCAGTTATTAAGAGATGTTTCTTTAAAAGAACTATGGATATTGTGCATCAATTGCAGTTTTATAGGATGATGTTGACTTGCCTCCCCACTCTCAAAGGATCAAGATTCTAAAACCCATTTCTAAAATCATGTCCGTTTGTAAAAACACAACAACTCTTGGGGACTCTTGGGGCAGGCTCCTCTTGGCGCCTCCCCATGGAATGCCCTTAAACCTAAAGTAAAACAAACACTCTTAAGAATATCCAACACACACTGAAAAAAAATTACTGTAACGTTTCAAGGAAGTTTACAGACCCTATATGACCACACTTCAAATGACAGTGTTTACAGCTATTGTATACCAGAGTAGAGAGAGGATATTGCGGTTCTCTGTTTATGTAATTTCTGTAACGGGGAGACAGCTTCATTTGGGGAGAATATGAAGTTGTCAAGGCAAAAACCAATTTCCAACCTTACTATTTCTTTTTACTTCGGTTTTACGACTTTCAAAGCCTCTAAAGCACTATCTTTTAGGCCTCTACAGCTCTGTCTTTTAAAGAAAGGAGTTTACGCATTGCCTCATGCTTGTGTTTCTCACGGGACTTTTTTGGATCACGCCCCTCATGTCATACGACAGCGCTCCAAACCAAACACACTCAAATCCCAAACACACTCAAATCCCAAACACACTCAAATCCAAGACACTTGGGTTGGTAATTCACATGCGTGTTTTCAAGAAACATCTCTCAAAACCCTGACGCCCATTTTGCAATAACGCCCACAAGAATATAAAATCTATAGAGCATCATCTTTACACTTCATAAAAGTGCAAGATAAAAGTGCAAGCTGGCACCATCCATCATATACTCCTACCCCCCAATGATGCCCTTGAAACGGTTTATTAAGAGGCATTTTTATTCATTTTTTGTAAAATTTCATTCCACATTTTGTAAAATTTCATTCCACAATAGCGCATCTAGCTTGCAATGTACAAAAGACATGATTTCGGTTAATTTACTATAAATAAACTTAAAATAAACAAACTTAAAATGAAAGAATCCTATGGTATTCGAGGTTTTTCATTCAACATGCAAAACAGTGAACACTATTTATAAATCCCACATGTTTTATAAATTAACATGATACGCCATAACAGGATAAAGGAAAATCTCTATGAGATGGTGCGGGTGGTCGGACTCGAACCGACACTCCTCTCGGAACCAGATTTTGAGTCTGGCGCGTCTACCAGTTCCACCACACCCGCACATTGCTACAAAAGACAGTACTTAAAATACAGACTTGTCGATTATTCCTTTGCACTATATGAAGAAGCACAGATTCGTCAACAGCAGACTTCTCATTTTTTAAGAATTCATATCATTTTCTTATCTGTTTTATGAAATATTTTCTTTATTGGATTTCTCTACCGGATTTATAACAATCTCATTTGTAAAGTCTTTACCTCTTAAATTTATAGAAAGCCTCATGATATTAAACAAATTAAAGCTTTGGACGATTTCTTTGGCAAATCGGCGTACTGCACCACACTGGCTTGGTTTCATTGCCTTTATTGAAAGTTCTGTTTTTCCAATTCCCATAGATGTTTTATATATTCCGATGCTGCTTATCCATCAAAAGCGAGTTTATCGCTATGCTTTGATTGCGACTATCTGTTCTGTATTAGGAGGCATTGCCGGTTGGTTTATCGGACATTTTGCCTATGATACTCTTGCCAAACCCATTTTAGAAATTTATGGTAAGGTTGAAAGTTTTGAATCTCTGAAAAATAGTGCAACCCTGCAATTTCTAGTCATTTTACTGATAACATCAGGTTTTTTTCATCTTCCCCCCATCAAAATTGTCACAATTTTGGCCGGTGTAATGAGTGTACGTCTTGAACTTTTCATTCTTATTTGTATTTTTTCTAGAGGCGCTCGTTTTTATCTTCTCGCGTGGCTGATTAAACATTTTGGGCAAAAAGCAATGAATTTTCTAGTACAGAATTTCAAATGGATTATTCTCATTGGTTGTGTTAGTCTCGTTTTAATTTATGGGATTTTCATAGCTTTTTTAAACAAAAAGCTTTTATAAGGAACAGACTTAATGGCGTGCGTTTTGTCTTCTCACCCACTTTTATACAAGCACCTTCATCTTGAACCCAGCAGAAAAGAACAAAGTTTATGGGCTTTTTTTCTCGCTTTTTGCTTGTCCGCTACAATAGGTCTTGCCCTTGGTTTTGAATATTTTGGAGGGTATCTTCCTTGCGATTTGTGTCTCATAGAGCGTTTTCCCTATTATGGTGCCATACCCTTTTTGCTCTTAGCAGGTTTTGGGGCATGTTTTTTTCGCATGTCTGCTTGGATACAACTTTTATTTTTGTGTGTTTTTGTCTTAATGTGTATAAGCCTTGTTTTAGCCATTTATCATGCAGGTGTTGAATATGGCTTTTGGGCAGCCCCCCTCAGTTGTGGTTTAAGCGCAGTGAGAAAAACCTCAGACATTAACCAGCTTCTTAACCAATTAAACAACATTCATCCCCCTTCTTGTTCTGAAGCATCCGCACGCTTTCTTTTTCTTTCATTTGCCGGCTGGAATGTCGTTGCTAGTCTATTTTACATGCTTATCAGTTTTTATGTTGCCTCAAAAGGACTCCTTTCAAGCAATAAGAAACTCTAACCATAAAATAGAAATGAAGCCGCGTGCACTCGTTCTCTCCAATCGCTTCCCCCTAAACCAACAACCCTCCAGTCACCAATCACCACCCAAAACCACCCACCGCCAAACCAACCCAACAACCCACCTATCACCAATATCCCTCCTCTAGCGTTGTACGCAAAAGACAAAAATAAGCAGATATATCCATTTTATGGTTTCACCTCTCTGTACTTATGAGCAACATTTTGATAAAAACTCGTGATAGAAAAGCCGTAAAATAATAAGTGAGGGGACCGATAAATATAAATGGTCTGCTATGGCTGAAGATAAGAACACAGCGCCTTCTACCCTATCACCTATTTCCTTAGATATAACCAAACTTGAAGAACCATGTGTTATGATGGAACATGATTATAATGCATGGCGCGAGCATATAAGAGAAAGAGATTTAAATGCTCCTTACAAAAAACCACCTCACATAAAACCACGAATCAAATCGGCACCACGCATCAGACAAGTTTTTTGGTGCGATTTTCCTCATGATTCGATACTCCCTGAATTTTGGAAAAAGCGGCCTGTTTTAGTGCTTTCTAAGAATGCAAAATTATATGGAAATGTGACAGTTTTACCTTTTTCAACGAAATCACAACCCAATAATCCCGCTGCGTATCCAATACAATCTCCCATAGAAAATAAAAAAGCATGGATTATCTGCAATTATGTCACAACAGTTTCTGTAAGTCGTTTAAGTTGCTCACGTACTGTTCCAAGATTATCCAGCGAAGATTTTCATAAAGTTGTAGCTCTGATGCTCAAACATTTACCGCATTTACACTATTGACTTTTGAAAAAAATAAGCGTATATGTATCACCATATACGGCATCAGTAATGGTGGCCGCTTCCCCGAAAGGGGAGATAGGAACGAAGGAGTGGGCAACCGCTCCTTTCGTCATTTTTGGTATTTTTTTTGAGAACTTTTTAGCCATTTTTTGCAACCTTCCCTAGAACATATCCAACATTCATTCTCCACCGTTGTTGTTTTGAAATATCTGCGATTTGGGGTAAGCAGAAAACACTATCCGTACTGTTGATCCGGTAAAGTTTCCCACGGAGATTACCGTGATGTTGTACATATTTATCATTTCATTGCACAAAAAACCGTGCTGCCGTTGCTTAAACTTTATATGATTTGCCACAATGGGAATATCTTTCCAAGATTGAAAAAAATTTCATAATTTGGCATAACAAATAATCCCTTGTTCTTCGCGCTCTTGAAGTGTTCAATCGCTCAATTTACCAAAAGATATTCGACCTCACAACTTGTTTATTTACGTCCCTCAATACGGATGAAGCGGATGAAAAAGCCAGCATTTTTGAAAAGAAAAATAAAGAGCATTTAATGATTCAAACGCTTTAAGACTACACAGAATACTCCATTCATCTTTGAACGCATCTATTTCTGTAAAGAGAGCTAATAATGCTTATATAATCTGAATAATATTAGTTTACTTACCATATGATAACCGATTGATAACGATAACGCTAAACACAGAACTTACATCACCCCACCGCAAAATAGTGTTTTTATGATATAACAAAAAACGATTACTTCACACCGCAATATATATTAAAAATTGCATCAATAATCCATAGCATTTTTATAAAATACTATGAAATTTGAAAAATTCATACAGAACATATGTCATTTACACCACAATAAAACTACATTTTGTTTATTTAAAAAACATTTTGTATATTAAAAATATCTCCGTTAATAATATAGAATTGCGTTTACGACTTACCAAAACAGATGATACAATAAATACAATAAAAACAATAATATAATTTAAACTTATTTCTAAATTAACAAAAAAACTACAGCTTATAATTTAAGTTAAAAACTAAAATTGAAAAGTTGACAGAATCAATAAACTATGGAAATTACATAAAAATATAATACAAAATGTGCAATTAAACACTTTGTATTAACAGCACATTAAACACATAATGAAATTATGCATCATAGGATGCCACGGTGCTTTTTTTGTTTTGTTTAAAGAGTGTAATGAAAAAACTTTTTTGATTAAATCTTTTAAATTTGGATCATTATAATGAAAATATTTCAAAAAATCGCGTTATATATTGTTACAATAGCCTTTTTCTTTTCACAGGTTTTGGAAGCTAATGCTTATTATTTGAATAGTCATTCTCAAGGTTCTAGTTTTGCTTCTACAGTGTCAAAAGAAAATAAAGTTGTTAAAGCTATTGATATGATTATGGATCATATTTCAACACAAAGCACTGAACAAGATTTTAAAAAAGGTGTTGTAAAGGTAGGAGTTATGATGGGACTTGCACCAGCACTTTGGGGTCTTATTGCGTATTTTTCATGGTTGTTTTCTAAAAAGCGGGCTCCCTATCGTACACCGGGTCAAAAAGCATTTGATGCTTTTGCAGACAGTGCGTGGATGCTCGTTTAAACAACGTTTTACTTAAATACAGTTTAAACAGTAAGCTTATTTAATACTTAATAACATAAACTGTAATTCAGATTACAGTTTATGTTTTTTTATATTCAATTAATATTGTTAACTTTTCCCCACTCTACATGATAAATAAAATTTGATCAGCTATATTCACACAAATGCAATGCGATAAATTGAACACTGTTTGATATGATAATATCTCTCTCTCATTTATGCACCCCCACCCTTAAACCTACCCCTGAAATTGCAGCACAAAAGATAATTCGTTACACGCTAAAAAATCCACCTAAATGCAAAAGCTGTAACAACGCTCAACTTCGACTATTTGAATAACAGCAATCATTCAAACTTTAACCAACACGATAATACGCCTATTCTAAACGATTTATGTACCACCTCATCCGCAACACATTGCCAAATATCCGTACATTTCCCCGAAAAATTTTCACACTTTTACGCATAGTAAAAAAAAGATTAACTTTAATCATGTTGCTCTCCTTAAATTGACAACGGATTTTAAAAATGACTAAAAAAATCAAACAAAAATAGAGAGGTAAGTTACGAAAACTACAGGGTAAATTTTACTGCCCCAAAATGTCTATTTTCCCCCGCCTGAACAGTCAGAGGAACACTATAAAAATTATTTTCATTGAAAAACAATTACTTATAATCTAGGGAAGAAAAGTAAAAATCTCCCCCAGAAAAAGAGATTATCTTCAAAATTATCAAAAAAACAGCACAATTTTAGTGATCTTTTTATTTTTTTTCTTTTGATAAAAGAGAGCTGGCAGGTGTCTTAGGCGCCCCTCCGGTAGGTTCCCAATTCGCAACAGCCGCTAATTCCTCAATAACATCCTTTTTTAACTTACCATTTTTCTTATTGTGTAAATCATATTGATCAGCATTCTGTTGCAACCATTTTGCAAGCGTTCCTTTAACAGTTTTACCACCCTCAACCTCACTCACCGCTTCCCATGCCGCAACAATAGCAGCAAGCTTTGGAGCATAACGTGGATGCGTTGGATCTTGAAACGCATATTTTTGATCCTTAACGTCACGAGAATCATCCTCAGGGAAAAAAACTTTAGGTCTCTTACCACGCAATAAAAGCCATTTCCTCAAATCATCTAGGGAAACAGAAGAATATTCAGCAATAGGATCGTTCAAATGCCCCACCCGAAAACCACTAAGATAGTACCATTCTACCCTTAATTTTCCCTCTTTTGCTTCTCTTACTATGTCACTATAAACAGCTCGGAACAAAGCAATTTTATCAAACGGTACTCGCTTCTCTCCTTCACTACACAGAGATTATACTCCCCTCACATTGCGCACTTATCACACTTTTTAATAATCCCACAACCACACCCTTCCTTGTGATACACAAGAAAATGATTTGAATTGCTTCAATATAAGAAGTTTTGAAGTGAGAGGAAACCTACTGAACTTTGGGCTTTCATGCAAGATATCAGGCAAGTTACAAGGCGATAAATGCCCCTTCATAAAGCATAAATTTTTATGCGTGATCAAACAATTTGATATGATAATGTCTCTCTCATTTATGCACTCCCCCCCCTAAACCTGTATGCACTCCCCCCCTTAAACCTGCCCCTGAAATTGCAGCACAAAAGATAATTCGTTACACGCTAACAAATCCACCTAAATGCAAAAGCTGTAACAACGCTAAATGCGCGTAAATATCATAAGAATACTGGCTTACACCTCCACAAGCAGAATGAGTGGCGTAAAACTGTACAATAAAATGCCATACCCATAATAAACCGTGCTAAAGATTGTCGCAACACTGGGAGCTAAGGTGTATGATGATGCCGGCTTGCTCTTTTATGAAGCGTAAAGATTAAGAAGACTCAATAGAGTTTATATTATTTCATGGAAATTTTGTCGCTCTACCCTTCTATACTCTTCACAGGGGTCCCCTCGCGAAATGGGCTTTTGTCCCTTGAAAAAGGTCTCCTTTAAAAGAATCATCTCAAATTCCAAGAGCTGTTACAGTCTTTTGAACGCATAAAATGAATGATGACGCCAAGCCTATTTCTTTCCCTACATTCTCGAGCATCAATACATTGAAACACTTCATTCAAACGCCCCTTTAGCAAAATAAAGCACATTGTCTCTTAATTTTTTCACGCAATCATTTCTTTCATGTGACCATACTTCTTGATAAATCTCCTTTGCTTTCTTGACTTCCCAGCACTCTTTTTTCTCAGTGCAACCTTTTTGCAATTTTTCAGTTTTTAACTTTTAGATTGACTTTTGGTTTATTTTTCTTATGGTTTAGAACTATTCTAAAGTGCAGAGGGACAGAAAATGTTGAGATCGTTTTTTTCATTTGTACAACGTAAAGCTCTGTTCTTTCGTTCAGCACAAAAAATGATGCTTCAAGCGCTCAAAGTAAAAGAGCAGCATGCAGCGCTCTATTTGAAATATGCAAAAGCTCTAGAATCTTATTCCTCTAAGGAAGCGGCGGTTTTTACCGCCATGGGGCTTCAAGAGCTTGAAAATTATAAGGAACTTTTGTGCCTTACTTGCCATAATCGTGCAAACACTATCGGTTCATTATGTGACCGAACTTCTCTTGTAAAAAGCAAGAGTAGCCATCCCTCTAAAAAAACAACAGTGGCCAATAACACCGTAAAAAAACCTTCGAAAACGCAAAGACAAACACTTTTGACTTGGATTCAACCAGGTCTTGCAGGATTAATGGATGGCTCTGTCTCTACCCTTGCCCCCATTTTTGCAGCAGCTTTTGCCACAGGAGACACACATCAAACTTTTTTGATAGGGCTTTCAGCTTCTATTGGTGCAGGACTTTCGATGGGTTTCACAGAAGCAGCCCACGATGACGGTAAATTATCAGGGCGTGGTTCGCCATTAAAAAGAGGTCTTGCCAGCGGCATTATGACAACATTAGGGGGGTTGGGCCATACTCTTCCCTATTTGATCAACTCTTTTTATGTAGCGACAGTTATTGCATTTATCATTGTTTTTTTCGAACTAGGCGCAATCGTCTGGATCCAAAACAAATTCATGTCAACTCCCTTTTGGCGCGCCTCTTTACAGGTCATCATTGGTGGTGCTCTGGTTTTTGCCACGGGTATTCTTATTGGTAGTATCTAAAAAATCTTATCTGTAAACATAATTTAGATCTCAAATAAGCGCATGTCCTTAGGTATAAGCCATCATTGATGATGCCATTATTGAAAAATACCATTAATGGTGTCAGATGGTGTTTTGGAATATTCTAGATCAGCAAGCTCTGGGGACAACCTATATCAACAAACCTTTATCGACTTGGTTTTATGGATATCTTTTGTTAAAGTACCATTTCTTTCTAGACCTCATATTTTGGAAATACCTTGATCATGTCGCACTCTGAAACCAACACCCCTCTAAACAATCACCCTGTCTCTTCTCAACCTTCACATGCCCAGACTTTATCCGTTCAGCGTCTTGCACACGGACAAGATTTAGAACTTCCTCACTACGCAACGGCTGGTTCTGCGGGTCTTGATCTACGTGCAGCAATTGGAGAAGAAGAAACCGTGGTCCTCACACCGGGGCAACGCGCCCTTATCCCAACGGGTCTGATCTTTCATCTTCAACCAGGTTTTGAAGCACAAATACGTCCACGCTCTGGCTTAGCCTTAAAACACGGCATCACATGCCTCAACACTCCAGGAACAATTGATAGTGATTACCGTGGTGAAGTCAAAGTCCTTCTTATCAATTTAGGACAAGAAGACTTTTCTATCCAACGGGGAATGCGCATTGCCCAAACAGTCATCGCCCCCGTATCCCAAGTCAATGTTTGCGCCATTGAACCAGAGCAAAATACCCAAAGCCATAACGAGAGCCGTGGAACAGGAGGTTTTGGTTCAACGGGGCATACTTAAGAAGCTCTGAAAAAATCGCTACTCTCAAAATATAACACTCGCAACCACTCTTTCACTGGAAGTCCTTTGGGCTTTTAAAGTGTAGAAGGAGTGTGCATGTGCCTTCAAAGTTTTTTACTAAACGGAACCTCTAAACAATCATCCTTACTCTTCCTCTGTCTCTTCTCAATCTTCACATGCCCTGACTTTATCCCTTCAGCGTCTTGCGCTTGGGACAAGGAAACTTCCTCACTACGCAACGGCTGGTTCTGCCGGTCTTGGATTTACAAACAGCAATTGGTAAAGAAGAAACGCTTGTTCTTGCCCTTGGGCAGCGGGCACTTATTCCAACAGATCTCATTTTTCATTTATCACGGGGGGCTTGAAGCACGCATCCATCCACACTCTGACTTAGCCTTAAAACACGCCATCACATGCCTCAACACTCCAAGAACGATTGAGTGTGATTATCCGAAAGTGAAGTCAAAGTCCTTCTTATAAATTTAGGCCAAGAAGACTTTTCTATCCAACGGGGAATGCGCATTGCCCAAACAGTCATCGCCCCCGTATCCCAAGTCAATGTTTGTGCCATTGAACCAGAGCAAAATACCCAAAACCATAACGAGAGCCGTGGAACAGGAGGTTTTGGTTCAACGGAGCATACTTAAGAAGCTCT
This sequence comes from Bartonella sp. MR100HLJHH, assembly GCF_042194215.1. Taxonomy (NCBI): domain Bacteria; kingdom Pseudomonadati; phylum Pseudomonadota; class Alphaproteobacteria; order Hyphomicrobiales; family Bartonellaceae; genus Bartonella; species Bartonella sp. MR100HLJHH. Next base: position 149,689 of record NZ_JBHIMR010000002.1, on the reverse strand, counting down.
GAAAAAATCGCTACTCTCAAAATATAACACTCGCAACCACTCTTTCACTTAAAACCCCTTGGGCTTTTAAAGTGCAGAAGGAGTGCGCATTTGCTCTCAAAGTTTTTTACTAAACGGAACCTCTAAACAATCATCTCTCAATTACGTTTCTTGCGCTATACAAAACTTCGTTATCACCAAACACCCCTCCCCCATAACAAAAACATTGGCATTAATCATTGAGAGCCCACATACCGCTTGTAATGTCCACAGTCTATACATCATATTGATTTATAATAATTAATTATCTTGCAACTTAAATGAGAAAACTCAATACTGTAAGATTTTTTCATTGCAAATCTATTTATATTACATCAATCAAAAGCATGTCTCTCACGTTCCAAATGTGGCTGGCATGTAGATAAAAACTGGAAAAATACCTATAATGAATACTTGTACTCAGCACTGTCACAACATTGGGAGAAAATATAAATACTATAATGGTGCTCACTTGCTCTTTTGTTAAGCATAAAGATAGTGAGGTTCAATAGATTTTTTATTATTTTACGGGGGGCTTTACCGTCATACCATTTATAAACACCGTCGCAAAAAAGGCTTTAAGATGTATTAAGACACACAACAACCACTCCTGCTGTTTTTCTTGATCGTACCTCTTGAGGCAAGATTAGTAGAGCTTAATCCTACACAACCGATTCAATATATGAACCCCATGCGTAATATCAAACCCATGCGTATTTGGTTTAATAAATCCACGACAAAACCCTCATCAATTTCACTCTACGACTTTGAGTAATATGCTTTGCTTCCTGCAACAAAGGCTGTTTTTTATCACTGGTCAGAAGCAGCTCCTGAAATATTAGCGTTTACCGCAGTGCCCGTTGTTACGGCATCCACATGCCCCACAACGTTACCACCCGCTCCATCGACAGTAGCGTCCGCTACCCCTGTGGTTTTATTATTGATCACACCTTTTGAGGTAAGATTGGTAGAGTTTTGCAATCCTACAAGACCGATTTTATTATATCCAGCCATGCGTATTTGATTTAATAAATCGATGACAGCACCATAATCAATTTCGCTATCAGCTTTGATTAAAATTTTTGTCTCTAAATTTTGCGTAGTTTCCCTCAACAAAGCTTCTCTCAAAGCTGCTTGTTCTACAAGATGATCACCAATGTAAAGAGAACGATCTTTTTGCAACGTAACATAAAGAGGTTCATCAGACTGAACCACTGAAGGTACTTGAGTTATAGAAGGAAGCTGAACGGGAATGACAGATGTTGCCAAAGGTGCAGCAACCATAAAAACAATAAGCAACACCAATACAACATCAATAAAAGGGGTCACATTGATTTCGCTTTGCAACCCACTCTCATCTGTATCCCAATCATTATTAAGGCTTGCTTTCATTTTTTATGACTTTTCTGTTGTCTTTGTCTATCAAGTTCACGGCTCAAGAGCCTTTCAAGAGCCGCAGCGATATCGCCTAAATCATTGCGATAACCATTCAAAGCACGCATGAAGCTATTATACATAACAACGGCGGGAATAGCTACAAAAAGCCCAATAGCTGTTGCGAATAAGGCTTCAGCAATCCCAGGAGCAACCACATCAAGTCGCGTTGTTTGAGACTGAGCAATCCCAATAAAAGAATTCATAATGCCCCAAACAGTTGCAAAAAGACCAACAAAGGGAGCAATTGCGCCAATGGTTGCAAGAACAGTGCTTCCACATGCAACACGGCGTGTAGCAGCCAACAAGCAGCGTGACAAAAGCGAATGAACCCTTTCTTTTAAACCTTCATGAACATCGCGAACCTTAACATCGCGAACATCGCGGGAAACATCTTCATATTGATTGCTCTCCTCATAAAAGAGAATGTCTTCAAGCGTTTGTGCACTTTCCCTTGCACCGGTTCTTTCCCCAGAGCTTTTATTTATCCCTTCAGGAGCAGAAAAATGAACCTGTTGTGTAGAAAGATACACCTCTTTAAGGACTTCTTTGAGAAAAAACACACCAGCCCCTTTGCTTTCTTTCAAGCTAGCTGCCAAACGTGTAAGAGTCTGAGCATTAAGAACCAATTGAAGTTCATGACGTACTCTTCGTTTTGCCAAAGTGATCTCAATAATTTTCACAAAAGCAATTGTCCAAGACATAAGAGAAGCAAGTAACAAAATAATGATAACGGCTTTCACCACCCAATCAGCAGCCATAAACATAGAAAAAGGAGAAAAATCATGCGCTGTCAATACAGCAGACATATTATCTAAAGGTACTGTTTCAGATTCCATTTCTATCTCACATTCTTATGGTCTTATCTTTTTTATGAGCTGGATCGTCACCCCGCACAGCATCGCTGTTCCACAATGCCACTACCCTTTTAACGTCATTTTCGCATTCCTCTTAAGAAAGAAAACTTGATAAATCAAGTATAGTTTTATTCCACAAGCTCTCTCTTATTCTAAAGAAATCACTCAAGAAATTTGTCTCTAACAATTCAACAAGTTGATCTTAGCCAATCAATTTATTACATAAATTTGGCAAAATGATAGACTCGCAAGGAGTATTGCATATAATATTTTAATTTATAAGAATAATTTATCATCGTTTCTGTTGAATGAATCCCTCATATCGCAAAGCTTCTCTCATTTCAGCAGCTCTTTTAAACCCAACAAAATATTTACTTGCAGAGAATAAGCAGCAAAAATATCATAAAACTCTTGAAGAAAAGGATATGCACATCTCTAACAACCAGTGCACTGAAGTACCACCTATCCCAAAATAAAAATATACCTTACATTTTTAAAAAAGAACTATCGCAATATCTTAAACTGACCACAAGTATAATGGGAGTGCTCGTTTAGCCCCCAAATACATAGAGAGCAACGAACAACAATATTATTTTCTTGTTCTTCTGCAAAAGCATAAAAATGACATTACTTCTGCCGCAAAAGCGCAACAACCATGTTTTTTATCTGTCACAAACCTAAAAAATAAGCCTCAACACGCTTTTAAAAAACTATTATAAGAACTGCGCCACAAGAAACTAAAGAATGGTGCTAACTTCCTGCAAAAGCATAAGACAATTTTCAACGGATGCAATCCTTTACGGGTATTGCCTATCGCATAGGAAAGATTTATTTTATCAAAAACAGTTTTAAATTCGACAAAATGAAAGGAACCAAAAAAAACTTTTGGCGTTACTCAACCAGTGAAAATTTTCACTCCAATGCAAATGATCACTATGAACACACCAATACAAATATAATAAATCAAGAGAGGGAAAGAATATCATGGCTCAGAACAAAACAACACAGCACAATAAAACAGCCGTAGAAGAAAAAGACCTACAAGGACAATTAGAAAAGTTACGCACTGAAATTTCAGGGATTACCTCAACCCTGACAGATCTTGGTGCAAACAAATTTAACGCCGCCAAAGACAAAGCGGAAAAACTATATCATTCAGCGAAAGAAAGTGGTGAAGACATGATGTCTCAAGCAAAAGACAAAATCAGTGATCTTGAACAAACCATGAATCAATGCGTTCGCAAAAATCCTGGCAAAAGCGTTTTGTTTGCCGCAGGGGTTGGTTTTATTCTTTCTCAATTACTGCGTCGTTAAGCAATGCATAAGTTTATCGCTCCTCTTTTAAACCATCTTGTCGGTGGAGGGCTTAAAAGCACTGTCAAGCAAGTACGCCTTCAAGCAATTTGCTATGGGTTTATTGGCATTTCATTCTTCATGTCTTTGCTTTTTTTATGTATCATCGTTTTTATTGCGTTATGTTCTGTTATGAAGCCTCTTGCCGCTGCGAGTATCATGTTTTTAATTTGTCTTTCTCTTGCAGGATTAGGTCTTATCATCAGTCGGGTTTTCAAGGCTTATCAACGCTATGACCAACAAAAAAAGACAGAAGAACAACGCCAAAAACTAATGACAGATGCAACCGTTTCCAGCCTTGCAGCTCTCAGTCAACATTTCCCTTTTGCCAAATTGAGAGTTCCCATTCTGGGACTTGTAACTTATTTTTTGTGGAAAAAAGGTAAAAAAGACCGCTTTTCAAAGTAAAATATGTAAAGCTGTCACTCTAATCCCCCAATGTGCTTTCTTTTATAGCAAAAGAAAGCACATCTTTTCTTATAGTCTCTTTAGCTTCTTCAAGTGCCTGAAAGGAAATCCCTTTCATTTTCGCTAAAAATTCCATGGATCCGATTAAATCTCTTTCAGATTGCAATCCATGTTTCATGAACATAGCAACATGAGGCAATGCTTGCATTAAAAATTCTGGTTTGATTTGAAGCAATGTAGTATTTTTTGAAGATAGAGATAGTTCGTTTCTGCTTTTCTCTATTTTTTCATAAGCCTTTTTTTCATGACCGAAGGTCACGTCATCTATTTGAATGTGTTCATATTTTTCTGAACACTCATGTTTGTTACAATGACTATTCTGTTTAGGGGAAGGAAACGCGCTCTTACATAGCGCTGTAGTAAGCAACCTATATGCATACACGAGCTTTAAACACAACAATTTTTACTGAAGAGAGTTGTCCACCAAGGACTGTGTGGACTATGATTAACTTTTTTCTGATAAAGTTCGTAGTGGAATATTGTCTTGATTTTTAAATAGCGCTTGAGAGGACGTTTTATCAATAATGGTCAATAGGATTATAGCTCCCGTGATCTCTTCGCCAATCTTCTGGTTGTTGAAATTTGCTCGACCATAAGCCATTTTGTGCTTTTTGAGCAGCAGATTGTAGAGTTTTATAGTCTGCTGGAGATGGAAAATTATGCTGATCTTTTGTTAACACCATTAACCCTTCTGCAAGCCCCAAACGTGCCAGATCAACCCCATCCACAAAACATTGTGCATAATGAACCTGTTGAATGACACGTGCTTGCCGACAAGTAACCTTTTTATCGATTGTTTTTGAGACAAGCCACGCAGTAACAAAAGCACCGCACGGCCACTTAACTCCATTGCGTGAAGCAAATTGCCTCATTTCACAGCTTTCCACACCATATAAGCGGATATCACGGATAATCTTTTTTCTCCATCCATCATCCACAAGCGTAATCATTTTAAAGGTCACACCACTTGTAACCTGTATAGCACCTGAATAAACCGGCACATTTTCTTCATAAAATTGTGATGCGAGTGGTTCTGGATGTAACATCACATTTTGTTGGTTTGCATAATCTATCAATTGTGACTTCGGCTTTTGAACAAGGTTTTCTATTGTCTTTTCTGGCACTTTAAAAAAAGAAGATTGCATAAGTTTTTCAGTATGTTGACTGAAATAAAAGTATCCCAAAATAATAATATAAATTAAGACAATATATTTAGGCGATGCTTTAAGATATTTTAAAAGTATCATTTTGAATATTAGTATATTTTTTGTTTATTAATTAAGAAAAGATTAAATATTGTTAATTTATCGATAGAAAAATTTATTTTTTCATTTATATAATTCCTGATTAATATTTTGAATATTAATCTTATTATCAACTTAAACATAAAGCGGGGAAATTTTCATGAAAAACATGAATAATTTGTTCATTAATGAACATACCTTACCAAAAACTACTCTATCCAACACACAAAAGAAATGGTTAACAGCAGCATTGATGCTGTTTATTGCCTTCATCGCACTGAGTGAGCCAGCATTTGCCGCAGGTGACTTTGGAAAAGTTGAAACTGCTCTTGATAAATTAGTCAAAGCTTTAACAGGAAACATTGCAAAATCGATTGCAACCATTGCGGTTGCTGGTATTGGGCTTGCATGGATTGCTGGTTATGTTGAAATGCGTAAAGCTTTCTTTGTTTGTGTTGGCATCGGCATTGTTTTTGGTGCACCACAAATCGCATCAATGTTTATGTCTTAATTCGCTTGACTCTAGCCTTTCAAAGCCATGAAAGAGCACGACAAGCTAACAGAAGATACGTTATTTCTTGCTTGTACACGCCCTGCAATGATTGCGGGCGTGACGGTGGAAGCTATGGGCTTAAATGCGATAGGAACGATGATGTTGTTCATTATGACAGGCAATATTTTTCTTATCACCTTTGGTGTGACGACGCATTTCATATTCAAGGAAATCCTAAAGCATGACCATAACAAATTTCGTATTCTTCTGACATGGCAAAAGACATCTATTTTTGCCAGAAATTCGAGTCTATGGGGTGGGGGAAGTATTTCTCCATTACGATTAATTCGTAATTATGAGGAATTATAATGAATAGAACAGAGCGCAAACGTGAAAAGCAGCCAGAGGCGATCATTCCTTACGTGCGCCATGTCAATAAACACATCATTGCGCTGGATTCACGCGCTCTCATGAGCGTTATTAAACTTGAAGGGATTAACTTTGAGACAGCGGATATTATTGATCTGAATGTGCTTCACGAACAGCTCAATAATCTGTTTAAAAACATAGCGGATGAACGGATAGCGCTTTATAGCCATATTATCAGAAAGCGTGAAACTGTTTATCCGGATGGGACTTTCAGATCGGCATTTGCCAAGCAATTAGATGATAAATATCGCGAGCGGATGGTTTCACAGGAACTTTATCGCAATGATCTTTATCTTTCAATTTTGTGGAATCCACACGTTGATCAAACGGATAAATTAGTGGAGTTTTTCAAACGTTTAGGCAAAGCCAAGCAAGAAAAGACAGAAGTTGATGCAGAGTCCGTTCGCAAGCTTGAAGATATTACAACAGATCTTATTCAAAATTTAGAGCGCTATGGTGCAAAAAGACTGAGCCTTTATGAACATGAAGGTAATATTTATTCGCAGCAAAGTGAGTTTATCCACCAATTGGTGGGAGGTCGTCGTGAACGTATCCCCCTCACATGGGGGACGATAGCTTCAACTGTTTATTCAGACCGTCTCATTTTTGGGAAAGAGATCATAGAAATACGCTATGAGGCGGAACAACGGTTTGCGGGCATGTTTGGTTGGAAAGAATATCCAGCAAAAACCAGGGTAGGCATGGCGGATGGTTTGCTCACGCTTCCCTTTGAGTTTATTTTCACCCAATCTTTTGTTTTCAAGAGCAAAAACATTGCCAAGCAGATTATGGGGCGCAAACAAAACCAAATGGTCAATGCAGGAGACCGTGCGGGCTCACAAATTATGGAGCTAGATGATGCGCTTGATGATCTTGAATCCAATCGTTTTGTTTTAGGGGAGCATCATTTATCATTGGCAGTTTTTGCTGATACGCCGCAAGAGTTAGCGGATAATCTTGCCAAAGCGCGTTCTCGTCTTACAGATGGTGGAGCTGTGATTGCGCGGGAAGATTTAGGGTTAGCGGCGGCTTGGTGGGCACAATTGCCTGGCAATTATGCTTATCGCACCCGCTCTGGTGCAATAACAAGCCGCAATTATGCAGCGCTTTCTCCTTTTCATTCTTTTCCGGTTGGAAAAATAGATGGCAATGTGTGGGGACCAGCAGTAGCCTTGATGAAAACCTCTGCTGGTTCACCGTTTTATTTTAACTTTCACTTTGGTGATTTAGGCAATACGTTTGTTTGTGGTCCCTCTGGTTCTGGGAAAACGGTTATTGTCAATTTTCTTTTAGCACAACTTCAAAAGCATGATCCCAATATGGTCTTTTTTGACAAAGATCGGGGTGCAGAACTTTTTGTCAGAGCGGGTGGCGGCACTTATATGCCCTTGAAGAATGGTAGACCGACAGGCATAGCACCGCTAAAAGGCTTAGACTATAACAATCCAGCAGATAGAGTTTTTTTACGCCAATGGATTATAAAGCTTGTTTCTTCTGAAGATCAAAAGATCAGTGAATCAGAAAGACAAGACATTACGGCGGCTGTTGAGCAGCTTGCCTTGTTGCCAAAAGAACAACGGACGATCTCCGCCTTACAAATGTTTTTTGACACCACGCATAGGGAGGGGATATCGGGTCGTTTAGAAAGATGGTGTAAAGGCAATGCCTTAGGGTGGGTTTTTGACAATCCTGATGACGACATTGGCATTGATGCAAAATTTATTGGTTATGACATGACGGATTTTTTAGACAATGATGAAATTCGTCCACCTTTAATGATGTATCTTTTTCATAGGATTTTGTCTCTGATTGATGGACGTCGTATTATCATTGTCATTGATGAGTTTTGGAAAGCCTTAGAGGATGATTCCTTTAAAGCCTTTGCGCAAGACAGGCTGAAAACTATTCGTAAACAAAATGGTTTGATGTTGTTTGCGACACAATCTCCCAAAGATGCGATCAATTCGACCATTGCTCACACCATTATAGAGCAATGCCCCACACAGATTTATTTTCCTAATCAAAAGGGCAATCATGGGGATTATGTAGAAGGTTTTAAATTATCGGACAGAGAATTTAACCTGATACAATCAGAATTAAGCCGTGAGTCACGGCGTTTTCTCATCAAACAAGGGCAAAGTTCAGTTGTAGCAGAACTGAATTTACGCGGCTTTGATGATGAAATAGCCATTTTAAGTGGCACCACCAAGAATATTGAACTCCTAGAGACCATTATGGATGAAGTTGGACAATCTCCAGAAAAATGGCTTCCTATTTTTCAAGAAAGGTCAAAACAATGAAAAAACTTTTATTGGCAACAGCTCTTTGCGCAGCTTCATTTGGCTTTCAAACAAATGCCTTTGCACAAATGCCTACATTCGATTTACAATCTTTTACGCAAGGGGGAAAGCAACTTGAACAATTGAAGCAACAAGTTGATAAAGCAAAACAGCAAGTTCAACAAGGTGCACAACAGCTTGAGCAATTAAAGAGCCAACTCGATCAAGCGAAACAATTATATAACTCCTTGAATGTCAAGCCTGACATCTCGGGATTGAAAGACATGTTTAACAAGCAAGGGAGCAGTGGCGCCCTTCCTTCAGATTTTAACCACTTTCAACAATCGATGGGCAGCGGCGGTGGCGGTGGCGGTGGCGGTGGCGGCAGCAAAAACACGCAAAAATGGCAAGAAGAACTTAAATACAAAGAGCCCGCGGGGGGCGCAGACTCAAAAGAGGCAGTAGATGCTTTTTACGCACAAGAAGTGAAAAAAGCTGAACAGCGCGTAGTAGGACAAGCAGCCAAAGGACAAGACGTCTACGAAGAAGCCAGTGAAACACAAAAAAATATTACCAAGCTCCTTGACGAACTTGGAAGTACTGAAGATGCGGGTAAAATTCAAGGCATTCAAGCACAATTAGCAGCGGTACAAGCAGACCTCCAAGCAAAAATACTACAAATGCAAGCTGCCATGATGATTCAACAAGCAGAAGAAAAAGCTGCAGAAAGACGTGAAATAGAAGAATTTAAAGCACGAACCAAAGCTTTGGCCCAAAAAATGCGTGGTCAATAAAGAGTAAAAAAGAGGGGCTTGAATATGAACAAGATCATCATAACAACATTGCTACTTTGCACAGGGCTGATCACGACTGGTTGTGAAAAAACCTACAGCGTAGAAGAACTTAAAAAAAATAAAAAACTGATGGAAGAAGTATTAGTGAAATGTTTGACGTCAGGGGATTTGAATTCGAAAAATTGTAAAAATGCAGAGCAAGCTGAATTTGAAACCCGTAAAAAATGGAGAGGCTTTGGCTCGACAAATGACGATAAACAAGAATCTGAAAAGAAACAGGACAATAAATAATGAATAAAGTTCTCATAACAACATTGCTACTTTGCACAGGGCTCATCACAGCTGGTTGTGAAAAAACCTATAGCGTCGCAGAATTTAAAAAAGATAAAAAATTGATGGAAGAATGGGGAGCAAGATGTGGATTTGCAGGAACTTCAAAAAATTGTGAAAACCTAAGAGTAGCAGCTTTAGAACTTGAAAAGGAACGCCGGAAAAAAGCTGAAGAACATAATCGCAAACTAGATGAAGAATTTAAAGCTAAACAAAAAGCTTGGATTGAAAAAATGAGAGCTGAGAATGAAAAATTCCGAGCTGAACAAAAAGCAAAAGAACAAGCCGAACGAGAAGCAGAAGAGCGTGCTAAACAACAACAGGACAGTCATTAATCATGAATAAAGTTCTCATAACAACATTGCTACTTTGCACAGGGCTCATCACAGCTGGCTGTGAAAAAACTTATAGCGTCGCAGAATTTAAAAAAGATAAAAAATTGATGGAAGAGTGGAATGCTAAATGTGGATTCGCAGGAACTGCCAAAAATTGTGAAAACCTAAGATTAGCACAACTTGAACTTGAAAAGGAATATGAAGCGAAAGCTGAAGAAAGAGCTCGTAAAGCTCAAGAGAACCTTGATAAAGCATTTGAAAAAACCAGAATTAGATTGAGAGAGGAGATTCAAAGAAATCAAGCTGAATATGAAAGAAGGCAAGCTGAACAACAAGAGAAAGAACGAAAAGCAGAAGAGCGCGCTAAAGCTAAACAACAACAGGACACCCATTAATCATGAATAAAGTTCTCATAACAACATTGCTACTTTGCACAGGGCTCATCACAGCTGGATGTGAAAAAACCTATAGCGTTGCAGAATTTAAAAAAGATGAAAAATTACGCCTAGAGTGGGATGCGAAATGTGGATTTGCAGGAACTTCAAAAAATTGTGAAAACATGCGGTTAGCATTTTTAGAACTTCAGAAAGAGTATGAAGCAAAAGCAGCAGAAAGAAGTCGTAAAATTGCAGAAGAAAATCGTAAAAGAGAAGAAGAAGATATAGCTGAAATGAGAGCCAGACTTAAAAAAATGGAAGCTAACACTAAAAAAAAATTAGCTGAACAAGAAGCAAAGCGACGTGCTGAGGAAGAACGAAGAGCAAAAGAGCGCACGGCAGAAGAACAACAAAATAACCATTAAGACACAATGAAGAGCGGAGCATCTCAATGGCAATAGTAACCAAAGGCGTATTTTCTTATATCGACAATATGTTAATGAATCCCATTACAAAAACAATGGATAACATCTATTGCGCTTTAGCTGCTCAACTTAAAGAACCTTACAGACTATACAATAGATTTATGGCAACATTATGTCGCTGCCCTAGATTTATCATCACTGGTTATAAAAAACCGATAACCTAGCATAATTTAAAAATTGTGCTCAAACCTTGTAAAACTGAAAGAAAGAAGGGGAAATATCTATGAATAAAGTTCTCATAACAACATTGCTACTTTGCACAGGGCTCATCACGGCTGGATGTGAAAAAACCTACAGCGTAGCAGAATTTAAAAAAGACGAAAAATTACGTAATGAGTGGACACCTAAATGTATGTGGAAAAAGCCTTCTAAAACAGAATCTCCTCAAAATTGTGAAAACTTAGGAAAAGCACTAGACGAACTTCGTGAAGAATCCTTTCAAAACTATCTAAATAAATATCGTAAAAATGACGATAAGAAAAAAATGAAAGAACAATCTGAAAAGAAAGAGGACAGTAATTAAATCATAAAAATTTGACTCCGTATGGAACACGAACCCCATATGATAAGGAGCGGAGGAAAGACAATGGCAGCGTATGATATATTTACTAAGATAGACAATATGTTAACGGATCCCATTACAAAAACAATGGATAACATCTATTGCGCTTTAGCTGCTCAACTTAAAGAACCTTACAGACTATACAATAGATTTATGGCAACATTATGTCGCTGCCCTAGATTTATCATCACTGGTTATAAAAACCGATAACCTAGCATAATTTAAAAATTGTGCTCAAACCTCAAAAACTGAAAGGAAAAAGGGGAATATCTATGAATAAAGTTCTCATAACAACATTGCTGCTTTGCACTGGAATTATCGCTGCTGGATGTGAAAAAACCTATAGCGTCGCAGAATTTAAAAAAGATGAAAAATTACGCCTAGAATGGGATGCGAAATGTGGATTTGCAGGAACTTCAAAAAATTGTGAAAACATGCGGTTAGCATTTTTAGAACTTCAGAAAGAGTATGAAGCAAAAGCAGCAGAAAGAAGTCGTAAAATTGAAGAAGAAAATCGCAAATCAATGGAAAAATTGAAAGCTGAACAAGACGCTTGGATTGAAAAAATGAGAGCTAAACGAGAAGCAAGAGAACGCGCTAAAAGAGAAGCTGAACAACAACAAAATAACCATTAAGACACGATAAATAACGGAGCATCTAAATGGCAATAGTAACCAAAGGCGTATTTACTGACATAGATGATATGTTGATGAATCCCATTACAAAGACAATGAATGAAATCATTCACAATCTCTCATCAAGCTTAGGTGCTCCGCTTAAGCTGTCTTGTACAATTTACATTATATTTATGGGCTACAATATCATCTATGGGCGCTCTTCCATGCCCTTATGGGAATTTATAGTGACAACTTTCAAACTCGGCATCGTTGTTTCACTTGCCACAAACGCTGCTCTTTATAATGAGTGGGTCAGTGGTATATTTTTCCATGATCTGCCAAATGCCATTTCAAATGTCACACAAGGAGCACATGTGGATCGAAATGTATGGGACAATATGATGAACCAAGCTGGAGCACAGGTTTTGGACGCAGCAAACCAGTACACAGGTCTGACTCAAATGGGGATGTTTATTGCGACATGGATTGCTGGTTTTATCTGCCTAGTAGTTGCTGCCTTTTTTTGTCTAGTCGGTTTTGTTGTTTCATTATTTGCTAAACTGGGATCATTTCTTGTCCTATCAATAGGACCACTCTTCATAAGCCTCTATATATTTTCCTCAACCAGAAAATTCACAGAAGCATGGTTAGGGCAAGTTGCAAACTTCATCATTTTATATGTGTTAGTCGTGCTGCTTGGTGGTTTATATGTTAACATTTCAATGAACGTTTTTTCAAGAGGTATTGACAATATCTTCACTACTTTAATTCAATTCTTGGTTGTTGGTATTGGTGGTATTTTTCTTTTCCTCAGACTCCCTGATATCGCATCAGCTTTAGCCTCTGGGGGGGCTTCTCTTACAGGATCAGGACCAGTCGCTAAAACAACGGCTCAACTAACAGGTAAAGCTGCTAAAGCAACAGCCAACACGATAACGAAGGGCGTTAAAAAACTAGCATCACTATTAAAAAAGGTCTAAGTTCAAATGCGGGAATTTAAAAAAATTGGGGTCATCTTACCATTTCTCTTTCTCAGTGGCTGTGTGTCTTCACCAAACACACTGAAGTCACTCCCAAAGTGTGATGGATATTCTAAACGTCCACTCAACAGATCAATGTGGAATTGGGAAGGGAAAAAACCCACGCCCACGCCCATTATCATCAGTAACAACACCCCTTCACCCCTAAAAGAAGGGAAGCTGGAAACGCTTCTGGCACAAAAATTAACGGATGAAGAAATCAAATCTTACAAAAATTGCGGGCAAAAAGCATGAAAGAAAAAGACATAGAACAATACATTGCTGAAGCACGCTCGTTTGATCAAGATCGCATGCTCGCCTCACGCCGCACCACCCGCGTCTCGCTTGCCATTGCCGGCATCGCGGTTGCTGTTGCAATAATGTCTTCTCTCGCGGTCATCACCCTCACACCCCTTAAAACCGTGGAACCTTTTGTCATCCGTGTGGACAATTCAACCGGCATTGTCGAAGTTGTGGAAGCCTTAAAAGAAGGTCCCACCAATGTCGACGAAGCAATCACACGCTACTTTGCTGCAAAATATGTCCGCTCCCGTGAAGGCTTCACCACAGAAGAAACACAACACAACTTCCAAACCGTCTCTCTCCTCTCTTCTTCTGAAGAACAGGAAAGATTTGCCAGCTGGTATGGAGCAAGAAATCCCCAAAGTCCTCAAATTCTCTATAAAAACGCCGCCGTTACAATAACAATAAAATCAATCTCCTTTATCAATGACGATGTTGCCCAAGTGCGTTACTACAGAACCATTCATGACAACGAAAACAACAGAGAATTCGTCACCCACTGGGTTGCAACACTTACCTTTGAATACATCAATGCCCCTATCTCTGTCCAAAACCGTTTGATAAATCCTCTAGGGTTTATTGTTAGTGAATATAGAACCGATCCGGAAGTGGTCAACTGATCATGACAAAAAAAATTCTTTTTCTCATTCTTAACATCGCTATTACCCTTTCTCCTATAGCCTTGAGCCATGCCAGTATTTTTCCCACCCGTGCGCCAAGCGATAGCCGCATTCGCTTTATCAACTATGATGCCTATAATGTCACAAAAATTATTGGCTCTATACGCTCATCGGTACAAATAGAATTTTCTCCCAATGAAGAAATTGCCCATGTGGCAATTGGCAACAGCGTTGCATGGGAAGTCGCTCCCGCTGGCAATATTCTTTTCCTTAAAGCCCGAGAAGTCCAACCCATTACCAATCTCCAAGTCGTCACCACAAAGCTTGATGGCTCAAAGCGCTCCTATCAATTTGAACTCATGATCAAAGATGGGGAAATTTCATCTGGACAAGAAACATATTTCCTTGTGAAATTTCGCTACCCACAAGAAGAAGCAGAACAAAGAAGACTCGCAGCCCTTATGCGACAAGAAAAAAAACAAGCCCAGCGTATTGATAGTGTCTTCAACGCTTATGAAACCTACGGACCACGCAATTGGGCTTACACCGCTCAAGGATCAAGCACGCTCGAACCCGCCTCCGTTTATGACAATGGCAAAACAACAACATTTACATTTCCCGACAACCAAGAAATCCCTGCCATTTATATTATCAACAATGACGGTACAGAATCGCTGGTTCCAAAAACCACAAGAGGCAACATGGTTATTGTCCATGCCATTAGCGCGCGCTTCACCCTAAGACAGGGAAGAAACGTCCTATGCGTCTTTAACGAAGCCTATCAACCAAAAGGCACAAATCCAAATACCGGAACAACCTCACCATCTGTTGAACGTAAAATTGCATCAGATCTTTAAATAAGCGGGAATTGAAGGGGACAACTTATGAGTGATAAACCAATCATCGAAGATCGAGGATCTATTGGGGATGGCAAAAACAATAGCGCCAAAAGCGCCGGCAAAAAAATAGTTGTCGCAATAGCCTGTATAGGAATCTGCGGCTATGTGCTCTGGAACATCTTAGCCACCCCCACAGAACAAAAAGACACCGCAAAAGCTCATAAAAAACAAGCACAAAACTTTCACAATTCCCTCGCCCCTTTAGAGCTCGCGCCCTCTGACCCGCGTGCCAACATAGCGCCAATAACCTTACCACCCCCACAACCACTCGCACAAGAACCCAAAAAAGATGACCCACTACTTGATGCCGCAAGACGCGCCCCTGTTTTAGCTTTTGCCAAAGGTTCTAAATCTCAATTAAAAGACATTGTCAACACGACTCTCAACCCCTTTGACAAACTCCATGCCCTCGAAAATCTCGCAAATGCGCAAAATTCTCCTGCCCTTCAAGACACACAAAATTTTGCGACCCTCTTAAAGCCTACCAAAACAGAAGAAACAAAAGCAAAACTCATCGGCAATAGAAACTTTATCATCGCCATGGGAACCTCTATCCCCTGTATCTTAGAAACTGCATTAAACAGTGAGCAACCAGGCTTTGCAAGCTGCATCATCAACCGTGATATCCTCTCTGACAATGGGCGCGTTGTTTTGCTTGATAAAGGAACCCAAGTGATTGGCGAATACCGCGGAGGGATAAAACAAGGTCAATCTCGCCTCTTTGTGCTCTGGACAAGAGCAAAAACCCCAACCGGTGTCATCATCGACCTTGCCTCACCCGCAACCGACAGTTTAGGCAGAGCCGGTTTTGATGGCAACATCAACACCCATTGGTGGGAACGCTTTGGCTCTTCCCTTTTGTTGACCGTTATTGATGGTGCCACAACCGCCCTAACAAATAAAATAGTAGGCAATTCCAATAAAGAAGGTTCAAACAACTCTGGAGGCGGCGGTTTTGAAGGCGCAAACAACACTGGAAAAGATGCCGCCAGTATTGCCCTTGAAAATCAAATCAATATCCCTCCTACCTTAGAAAAATTTCAAGGCGAACTGGTCAACATTTTCGTAGCAAAAGATCTCGATTTTTCCTCTGTCTATAAACTAGTCGTAAAGAGCAAAAGAAACCGCTCTACTCCCAGCTATTCCTTTTTTCATTAAGCCAATAAAGTCACATTATGCCATCAGCAAAAAATGCAGAACGCGCCTCCATCGTTTTAACAAAATTAAAGATCTTAGATGACTTCCTCAATGATGACAATTTATTTGAAATTGTCATCAATCGCCCTGGCGAAGTAATCGTTGAGGGTCCCAATGGTTGGCAAACCCACATCTTAAAAGAGCTAACCTACAGCGAACTAGAAGGGATTGCAAAAGTTGTTGCTGCCTACACAACACAAAAAATTAGTGTAGAAAATCCCGTTCTCTCCGCAACACTGCCCAACAACGAACGCATACAAATTGTTATGCCTCCAGCAGTTGCAGCCAATACCATTAGCATGACCATTCGTAAACCTTCATCACGCACTTTTTCTCTTGAAAGTTTACATGAAAACAATCTGTTTTCTGTTGCCCAAAACACCAGTTTCACACCCACGCAACAAATGACAGAACGATTATCCGAACTCTCTGACACAGACAAAGAGCTAACAGATCTCTTTATCGCCAAAGACTTTTGCAACTTTTTAGAAAGAGCCGTTATTACACAACAAAATATCTTAATATCGGGCAAAACCGGTTCTGGTAAAACAACCCTCTCCAAAGCTTTGATTGCAAAAATCCCTGACTATGAACGAATTCTCACCATTGAAGACACGCCAGAACTTGTCGTTCCGCACGCCAACAAAGTCCAACTTTTTTATTCAAAAGATAACCAAGGCTTAGCAAAAGCAGGTGCAAAAGAACTGCTTGAATCTGGCTTACGCATGCGCCCCGACAGAATCCTTCTACAAGAGCTGCGTGATGGTACAGCCTTTTACTACATCCGTAATGTCAACTCTGGTCACCCCGGCTCCATTACCACCGTCCACGCCTCAACAGCACTTGCAGCCTTCGAACAAATGACCCTTTTAGTCAAAGAAAGTGACGGTGGTGGTAATTTAGCACGCGATGATATCCGCGGCTTATTAATCTCGATGATAGATGTCATCATCCAATGTAAACGCCTCGAAGGAAAATTTCGTGTAACAGAAATCTATTACGACCCCTTCAAACGCCGTGATGCTTTTTAAAAAAAAACGCAACCCTCACACCCCTTTTATACCAATAGAGCTTTCTTAAAAACACGATTATAAGCGACGGATATCATCGCGTACTAAATTACCACCATAGCTTCAGATTCATTTTCAATAATCGAAAGCAAAAAGAAGTAAAAATATCATCCCCATTCCCAATCACGAATGCGCCCCACACAAAAACCACAACGTGCCGAAAATGATATCTATAACCCAATATCTTTTCTGATTTTTTTTGACATCAACATTTGCAGGAATATCGATACAAAATTTAGTGACATCCACTTCACCTTTAGCTTCAGACAAGAGCTTCACAAACACCTTTTAATATACCAGATCCTGCTTTATTTGTCTTATCCATTATTATTCTTTTCGATATTCATCAAGGCGCAGTATAAAAATTTTCTTCAACGCATTCCTCTCTGATTTTGCCAAATTGCCTCAAGATGATTAACTGTAAACATCTTCAATCAACACAGGAATATTTTGACCACCCCAAAAGGATATAACCCTATATCCCCCCTCTTTTACCCTTATGCTTTTAAACCTGATATTCCCTAGCTTCCTCTCGTACCTTCCACAAGATCACCAGCATCTGAATGAGTAGCAATAAAAGAAACAATATCAAATAATTCTTCAAGCGATAGGCCTTCTTCTTTTGCAGAAATTCAATAAGCTGCCATTTCAATCACAGTTTGCGTACATCATTCAATATACGGAAACACCCATAACGATAATGATGTAAATTAAAAGCTAATTTGAAGTGAATGATCAGAAATATCAAATAACCAAATGACGAAACAAATCTTTCTTATCTTTAGCAATACATATCTCTTAACCCTTGTCACTTTTCTCAAAAGTTTTAAGCGTTTCCGCATAAGGAATATACATATCAAACGGCAATCCCTTTTCATAAACAACTTTTATCAAAACAATACGGATAAAATCAGACACCGTAAGTCCTAAACTTGCTAATATTTCATGAGCTTCTTTTTAACGTCTTATCTATGCGGGATCGTATAACATCTTTTGTCACACCCACATTAAACCTCCTTTGATTACCTCTCTTTTACCGTATGGTTTAATAGGGCTTATACAGCATAAGACTTATCCTTGCCCTCACCGTATCACATCTCTTGATCTTGCACGCGCTATTGCGTTGATTTTCTCCTGTTGTCTCTGTTGCAAAAATTTAACAACCATTTGAAGCTCTTTTATGCGTTCTTTATTATAAGACTGTTCTTTGGGGATCACTTTTGATAAATCAAAACCATATTTATGAATGGCATCATGTCCAAAACGTTTATCTAAAACACTTTGCAGCTTTAAAAACTCTTGATTAACCTGCTCTGGTATCTTTGAATAACTATCACAACCAGCTTCAACATTTTTCATAAAAGTCACTGCTTCTTGTGAAAGTGAGGGGACTTCAACTTTTAACTGTTCACGCTCCCGTGTAACACTATCCATATGTGTCTCATAAGAATTCTTATAAAAGGATTGAAGCGCTCTCATAGTAGAAACAGCAAGAGGAACATTGTAAAGCGCGGTTTTACGTTCTTTTCCTGTAGATTTGAGTTTATCGATTAAACGATCTGATCCACGCAATTCGCCCGCTCTATCAGGTGCCCTATCCAAAATATCAGAGAGTTTATCGCCTTTCCCTGCTAAAATCGTTTGCTCAATCCTAAGCGCAGCCTCTTGTGGATCTTTATAAATAAATGCTAAACGACTGTTTAATTTTTTAAACATATCAATGTAAGATTTTTTATTTCTAAGGGCGCTTAGCACCTTCTGTTCTAGATTAGAGTTATCCGTATAAGCCGCAAGGTATGGCTCTCGTTCTGTTGCTTTTGCAACAACATTCAAATCATTTTGTAATTGTTCAAGTTCTTCTTTTTGACGTTTAGCAAAACTTATCTTTTCTCTATCCCAAGGAGTTTCAATCTTCTCTTTTTGTTGTTCCAAGCACTCTTTATTAAGATCAACGCCAAAAGCAATATTTTTGCCAATACCTTGAGAAACATCATCCCTTTTATTTTCTGTAAACTTGGTAAGGTTCTTATAGATGAGTGCAGACAGATATTCTGAATTACCAAAATGTGCTTCAATTGACGCACGTGTCATTTCTTGTCGCTCAATACCCTTCCAGTTGATATGGTAACCAGCTTCACGAGCCAGTTGCACCATAAATTCACGCTGAGTACGCCCATTCCCCTCTCGAAACGGATGCAATACATTCAACTCGCCCATGTAATACCCAGCCCTTTGGCTAAAGTCATAAGCGCCAAGACCACACAAATACTGTTCTTTTGCAAGCTTTTGTGTAATCTTCAGTGCATAACTTTCAATCTGATTATAACTAGCAAACATACTATTGCCTTTGGCAATATCCACTAAACGAACTTGTCCCGCGCCCATTCATATATGTCACCAAACAGTCTTCTATGGATCTGTTTCATGTAACCCAGATCAAACTCACCACGAATAGGAGTATGTACAAATTCGAAAGATTTTACATAAGAAATCGTAGATCCTACGCGCTGCAGTGTGGCTTTGTCTTTAATACCAAGCCGATTATACATCACACCAGTTTCAAGATCAGTATAAGGATCACCGCTTCCCTTATACTTCTCCACGTTTTACCCGTTCCAACAAATCTTTGATGACATCACTTGTTTCGAGCTCTCCAATAATAACACGCTCCATTTGCGCAACAACCAGCGGATCTGGCTCTAATCCCTCTAAACGTTGGCTTGCCAATGCATTTTTAGCAGCAAAGCGACGTCGCTTAATTTCCTCTTCACTCAACATATAAAACCCTCCTTTGCTTATATTTATTATAGCCAAACAGACTACAGAAACAAGATTTTATCCTTATCTTACCGTGTTCACATCTTTTGATTTTGTACGCGCTATCGCATTATTTTGCTCTTCCACATGTCTCTGTTGCAAAAACTTAACCGCCGTTTGATACTCTTTTATGCAATCTTGATCATGAGACTGTTGTTAAGGATTTTTTTTGATAAATCATAATTTGTTTGCATAGCAAGCCAAGCACGTGCTGTGCTTACACCAGACATTTCAAGCCTAATAGCAAGATTAGCACTCATAGCGGCTTTTCCATTTAAAACTCTAGAAAGTGCCACTCGAGAATACCAAGCCGCTCTGCTGCTTCATTAACGGATAAACCAAGCTCTTTGATCACATCTTCACGCAATAATTCACCGGGATGTGAAGGATTCTTCATCATTGTTTGGATCTCCTTTTTAATGATAATCCAGATAATCAACCATTTCGACATCTATGCCATCAAAGCGAAATATTACGCGACAATTTCCATTTACGGTAACTGACCAATAACCTTTGAGAACGCCCTTTAGTAGATGTAATCAAAAAGACGGAAAATTGAAATCATTTGGCGATATAGCAACTTCAAAGGCACCTAGAATACGCTTTAATTTTTGAGCATGGGCAGTTCTAAACCCTTTAGTCGTACCAGTATTATAGCAGGCTTCAATCCTTTTATGTTTAAATCTTAAAAGCATAAATTAATATAGAGTGTAACCCTCCAAGATACAAAAAATGTTCATTATTTTTACATCACAGGGCTTTTTTTACTTTATAAACATTAGAACTGTCGTGAAAAAATTGATCATTCTCATCTCTTTCTAATTATTCTACTCATTATTAGAAAAGTATACGTTCATAATTAGGGGGAGCTAAACGTAATAGGAGCGCATCATATCCCCAATTGGCAGCTGCGCTTAGAAACATCAAGATGATATAACCAATGACCATTGCTGTTTGATGTTCATAGGGCGCTGCACCCGCTGTATATCCAGTAAAAAGAATGAATAACAATAATAAACTCCCCCCTACTCTAAACTCTGTTAAAATAATAACTAGTTTACGAACAAGCAAAAGAAGGCATGGTTTTAATATCTTACGAACTATAGAACACTCTACGCGTTATATTTATGAGAACTCGATTTTTCTCTTTTTTATTTAATTTATTAGTAAATAGAGTATCAATTACCGTTATTACATCACTAACATAGCTACCATACCTTTTGTAATTGCCAAAATCGCGCATTACAATAAGAGCTTTATCAAAAGATGATCTGATAATTTTCTCAAAAAATTCAAGATTCCTCAAGTGCAGTACCCATGCGTACATCATGATGGATAATAACATCCATCAACTCTGTCACGACCGTGTCCAATACTTCTCGTGCATCGCCTTCAGCCATAAGGCGGATAAGCGGCTCAGTTCCAGAAGCGCGGATCACCAGCCGTGCCTCTTTTCCCAATTGTTGCGTTGCTTTATCGATTGCCGCTTTGACTGGATTTTTTTTCAGTACATTTTTATTTTTAATCGTTACATTTTTTAAAATTTGCGGTACAGGTTCAAACCGTTTACACAATTGGCTCATAGGGCTTTGACTTTCTTTCATACAGGCTAAAATCTGCAATGCAGCCACCAAACCATCACCCGTTGTACCAAAATCACTAAGCACGATATGCCCAGAAGCCTCACCACCAACATTATATCCCTTTTGGCGCATGGCGTCGACAACATAACGATCTCCAACATTTGTCCTTACAAGGTGCAACCCTTTACTGTTCAAGAAACGCTCCAGTCCAAGATTTGACATAATCGTTGTGACAACACCATTGCACCGTAATCGTCCCATTTTATGCCAATTTTCAGCAATTACAGCAATCAACTGATCTCCATCAACCGTTTGTGCTTTTTCATCAACAATGAGAACACGATCTCCATCTCCATCAAGAGCAATCCCCACATCAGCACGCACTTCATGCACTTTTCGTTTTAAAGAGCTTAAATCGGTTGATCCACATTTTTGATTAATATTGGTACCATTAGGCTCATCATGAATAGCAAAAACCTCAGCCCCCAATTCCCATAAAGCACGGGGAGCAGCTTTATAAGCAGCTCCATTGGCACAATCCACAACAATACGCAAAGCATCTAAGCGAACATCACGCGGCAAAGTTCGTTTAGCATATTCAATATAACGATAAATATCCCCCTCAACCCGTTTTGCATAACCAATTTCAGAAGAACTTGCTAAAGACTTTGAAAGATCTGTATCGATCAATTGTTCAATTTTCGCTTCCATATCATCTGAAAGTTTAAAACCATCAGGACCAAAAAGTTTAATTCCATTATCATAGAACGGATTATGAGAAGCAGAAATCATCACCCCAAGATCCGCTCGCAAAGAGCGGCAAAGCATTGCAACAGCAGGTGTTGGCACTGGCCCCAATAAAAAAGCTTCCATCCCCGCAGCAGTCAACCCTGAAACCAAAGCATTTTCCAACATATAGCCAGATAATCGTGTATCCTTGCCAATCACCACACGACGCGATTGATGTTGTGAGCGAAATAAAACCCCTACAGCCATCCCCACCTTCATGGCAAAATCGGGTGTCATAGGAAATGAATTGGCTTTCCCCCGAATTCCATCTGTACCAAAATATTTTTGCACCATGCCTCTTTCCTTTAATATATAACTCTTCCCTTGGCTTTTCTTTAAAACCCTAACAAGCCCCCTTGGTACAATAGGCCCCCTCCCCATATAAAATCAGATCATTGGTCTAAACCTTCATGCATTTAGACAATCAAGAACCCTATTCACCATCTACACATCTAAACCCCTCTCAACCAATTATGTTTACACCCTCACACATACAAGCAATATTATCTCCTCAAAATGCTTTACACATCTCTTGAACACAACCAAAGGATAATCTCACACATTTGCTAAATCCGTAAAGAAACCCAGCACCTAACCTCAAACCTTACCAAATCCGCAAGGAAATCTATCGCCTAGCCTCACACCTTGCTAAATCCGTAAAGGAAAATACCACCTCGCCTTATAGCCTGCTAAAACTGTCATCATACAACAGCTTTGCTTAATTTTTTGCTTCCATATTTTTGCAAATATTACATTAAAGGCGCAAGCTTTGCTTGCGCCTTTCTCAAAGAATTTAGAAATTTTCCTAAAACATCGTTACTCAAGCGTTATTAAACAGTTCTTATTTTTCTTTATCATCTCCCGCAGTACTGGACTTCTTTTCAGCATTACTTTTAGAGCGGTTGACTGATTTTGTGGTACCTTTTGTGCTTTGCGCTTTTTTCTCAGTCTCATCCGATTGCACTTCTTTAGACTGAGCCTCCTTAAGCTCAACATTACCGGATTTTGCTGTTTTTTTCCCAACAGCTTCCTCTGCTTTACCTGCCTTGCCTTTATCGGTCTCTGCTTTATGAGGGGCTGCTTCAGCATCTTTTTCATCTACCACTGTTGTCTCTGTCTTCATTTTTCCAGTTTTTGGAACAGAAGATCCCCGTGGCGCAGCACCCTCATCTTTCTGTGTGCGTGAAGGAGGCTTTCCTGCAATAACTTCGTTAATTTCAGCTCCCGTTAAAGTCTCATATTCCAGCAAACCTTGTGCCAAAGCAAACCATTCTTTTCTTTTTGTTTTCAAAATGTTAGTCGCATTTTTATAGGCATCATCAATAAGCTTACGCACTTCCATATCAATCATGCGCGCTGTTTCTTCAGAGACATTTTGTGTTCGCGCAACAGAATGACCCAAAAAGACTTCATCTTGGTTATCGCCATAAGCTACATTTCCAAGCAGATCAGAAAATCCCCACCGTGTGATCATTGCGCGCGCCAATTTAGTTGCTTGCTCAATATCAGAAGAAGCACCGGATGTGATATTTTCCTTTCCAAACTTTAATTCTTCAGCCACACGTCCACCCATCATAATGGCCAAACGAGAAATCATCCATCGATAACTCATGGAATAGCGGTCACCTTCAGGCAATTGCATCACCATTCCCAATGCTCTTCCCCTTGGAACGATTGTTGCTTTGTGGACAGGATCAGCAACCGGCACATTAAGAGCCACAATAGCATGTCCTGCTTCGTGATAAGCAGTGAGTTCCTTTTCCTCTTGTGTCATAGCGGTTGAACGACGTTCAGCCCCCATCATCACCTTATCTTTGGCATCTTCGAATTCTTGCATCGTGACAACTCTTTTATTACGGCTCGCAGCCATAAGAGCAGCTTCATTTACCAAATTCATCAGGTCCGCACCGGAAAATCCTGGTGTTCCCCTTGCCAAAATTTTTAAGTCAACGTTAGGTGCTAAAGGCACGTTGCGCACATGCACTTTCAAGATTTGTTCACGCCCAGAAACATCAGGATTTGGCACAACAACTTGTCGGTCGAAACGCCCTGGTCTTAACAACGCGGGATCAAGCACATCGGGACGGTTTGTTGCAGCAATAAGAATAATACTTTCATTGGGCTCAAACCCATCCATTTCGACAAGCAACTGATTTAAGGTCTGTTCACGTTCATCGTTTCCACCACCAAGTCCAGCCCCCCGATGACGTCCAACAGCATCGATTTCATCGATAAAGATAATGCAAGGTGCGTTTTTTTTAGCCTGTTCGAACATATCGCGCACACGGCTCGCCCCAACACCAACAAACATTTCAACAAAATCAGACCCTGAAATGGTAAAGAATGGCACATTAGCTTCACCTGCCACAGAACGTGCTAGCAAAGTTTTACCGGTTCCTGGAGGACCAACAAGCAAAACACCGCGTGGAATACGCCCCCCTAAGCGTTGAAATTTTTGTGGTTCACGTAAAAATTCAACAATTTCTTGAAGATCTTGCTTTGCTTCTTCAACGCCAGCAACATCTTTAAAGGTAACACGTCCTTGCGCTTCATTAAGCAATCTCGCTTTTGATTTCCCAAATCCCATTGCACCGCGTGATCCATTTTGCATTTGCCGCATAAAAAAGACCCACGCCCCCACGATAATAATAACAGGCAATAAGGAAAAGAGAAGATTGAGGAAAATGCTATTTCCAGAGCTTTCAGGAATAGCTTTAACATTAACGTTTTTGCTTTCCAATTTTTGTATCAAACCTGGATCACGAGGAGCATAGGTTGAAATAGCTCTATGTTCAATGGTTTGTCCTGTTAATTTTTGACCTTGAATGGTCACAGATTTCAACTCATTATTCTCAACTTTTTGCAAAAATTCAGAATAGGAGACTTCTCCACCACCAGAACGCTGACTATCTCCATTAAAGAGAGAAAACGACACAATCAAAATGAAGGCAATAACTCCCCAAATGAGGAGAGAGCGGTAATTGGAATTCATATTCAGCCCACTTAATCAAATATAGATTTCAAACAGTTCCCCTTAACATATAACCTTGTCAGCCCCTTGCCAAGGGATGAGAAGCTGTTTATTTTCTTTTAACGTAATTTTCCTTTATCTTTTCACCTCAATATTAAAAAAAGGTTCCACAATATTTACCACAGCAGCATCTTCTCGTGAAGAAAGCCAATCGAAAGGTGCCATAATCCGCTTGATTATAACATGTTTATGAACAACTGCTTGAGAAATCAACTCTGGAATATCATACCCTTTGTGATTTGAGATCATCAGCAGCGATTGTAAAGAGGGAAAATGAGGCTTTTCAAGCTCAAAATCGCTATTTTTCAATAAAAATTTCAGCTGTTCTAAATTTGCGGCTCCAATCTTTATAGCCTCAGATCCATGATTTGTGATCTGATAGCGCCCATCCCATATAAAAGTTTTATCTGGCTCAACGATAGCCTCTTTCATATTCCGCCCTTCACGCCACAAAGAAATTCCGTACTTGTTATATTCAATAACAGAGCCCGCATAAGTAAAACGCTTCTTTTCTGGAGAATCGAGACAGAGTTTTTGAACAAGCATGCTTAATTTTTGATTGGGAAGCAAATAAAATCCCCCTCCCATCAACACCGCAAAGAGCCCCACCACAAAAGGAAAACTGGAATGTTTCTGTAAAAATAGCGCAGGCTTTGCTATGAAACAACGCCCATGTTTAACAGTAATATCCAGCGCTAAGATCAAATCAGCAATATTTTTCGCTTGTTGACGACGCTGCAATGCGGCTTCATTTATTTTTTGAGCAATATAAGCCAATTTTTCAGGATGAAGAGATTGACGTACGCGCACACGTTCAAAATTGCAATCTTCATTGGTTGGATCATCAATCCATGTTTGTCCTTGTAAGCGTAAATAATTCCGTAATGTTTGGCGTTTTACACCAAGGAGCGGCCGAATCAAACGCACTTTTCTATGCAACAACGCCTCACGCGGAATACAGGATAAACCACGCTCATATAGGGGACCATAGTTTTTTTCGGCAATATTTTTTCCCGTTTCTCTGGCATGATCCTCATCATGTATACCTTCGGCTTCACCGCGCAAAACACCGGCAAAACCACTGGAATAAACCTCATCACGCATGGCACCAACTTCACCGTGCAACGCACCTCTATTTTTTTGGAGACGTTGATACCGCATTTGATAGGTTTCAACCTGATCATTGAGTGTATGGCCCGTCATAATAACTGATGCGCCTTGTTTTTGTGCTTCTTTAACCAAGAGATCATAGCGTGCAACACGAGCACTGGAAGCAATATGCGTCTTTGGTTTTTCACCTTCCCACCGCACAGCAATATGTTTAATGTGATGGACTCGACAAATTTTCGCAACAGTTTCTACTTCACGCGTTGATTCTTTACGCAATTGATGATCAACCGTGACAACAATCATTTCTGGAGGAACTGAGAGAGTTTCCAAATGCTCTTTGACCAAAAACATCAAAGCCAAAGAATCACTTCCCCCTGAGACGGCAAGAATCAACTTCTGACACTGAATAAAATCCGATGTTTTAAAGAGATTTCTTGCCAGTCTAACGCACACCGAAAACAACCTCGCTATTTATTTTGCAGGTTTACAAAAAATAGACTCTAATGTTTTTTGATGTTTTGATTTTTTCAAAAAATGAGCACAATCGTCTTTATTTGGCTCAAGAGCGATCATACTTCTTGCTAATTTCAGCAAAATCTCGGAGGTATAGAGCTTCTTTTTATCTGCATACCATGCGGTAAGATAAACTTGCGCTGCTTCATGATAGCGTTTTTGTCCCAACAAAGATTCAGCCAACCAAAATAAAGCATCATCACTCAAAGAATCTTTTTTGTAACGATTTTGAAAAGCGCAAAAGCTTTTTTCAGCATCAACATAGTTGGCAGAACGAATAAAATCATACCCTTCCTTATACAAAGCTTTAGAAGAAGAAAGATTGTCACTCTGATGTGCTTCAATTGGAGCACTTACTTCATGCACTTTGTTAAAATGGTGACTGTTTTCATGATCATGGCTCTCCACCTTAGCTTCCACAGCAGCAACCTTTGTCTGATCACCTGTACTATGTTCCTGCTCCATCTCTTTTTTTACAGTCTGAGATTTTTCATCCACAGCGGACTTTTCAAAAGAGCAAGAATAAACGGACGGGGATTTTTTATCAAAAAGCCCATGAAACTGCTTGTTAACATTTTTTAGATTGTTATGCTCAAGCACCATTCGTATCTTATGCAAAAGCTTATCTAAATCATAATCTTTAAATAAAGCCTGCTGATTCTCTAAAATAATCCCTTGGTGCTCCACAACACTAGTGGCTTTTTCCTCCGCGCTAGATGCTGCTTTATCAGCTGCTTCAGGTGCTTTCTTCACTGCATCAATAGCCTTATTAACAGTGTCAGTGGCTTTTTCCACCACATCAGATGCTGCTTTATCAGCTGCTTCAGGTGCTTTCTTCACTGCATCGATAGCCTTATTAACAGTGTCAGTGGCTTTTTCCACCACATCAGATGCTGCTTTATCAGCTGCTTCAGGTGCTTTCTTCACTGCATCGATAGCCTTATTAACAGTGTCAGTGGCTTTTTCCACCACATCAGATGCTGCTTTATCAGCTGCTTCAGGTGCTTTCTTCACTGCATCGATAGCCTTATTAACAGTGTCAGTGGCTTTTTCCTCCGCGCTAGATGCTGCTTTATCAGCTGCTTCAGGTGCTTTCTTCACTGCATCAATAGCCTTATTAACAGTGTCAGTGGCTTTTTCCACCACATCAGATGCTGCTTTATCAGCTGCTTCAGGTGCTTTCTTCACTGCATCGATAGCCTTATTAACAGTGTCAGTGGCTTTTTCCTCCGCGCTAGATGCTGCTTTATCAGCTGCTTCAGGTGCTTTCTT
>NZ_JBHIMR010000002.1:63759-121291 GCF_042194215.1 Bartonella sp. MR100HLJHH | reverse complement strand
TTAACAGTGTCAGTGGCTTTTTCCACCACATCAGATGCTGCTTTATCAGCTGCTTCAGGTGCTTTCTTCACTGCATCAATAGCCTTATCAGCAGTGTCAGTGGCTTTTTCCTCCGCGCTAGATGCTGCTTTATCAGCTGCTTCAGGTGCTTTCTTCACAGCATCAATAGCCTTATTAACAGTGTCAGTGGCTTTTTCCTCCGCGCTAGATGCCTTATCAACTTCATCAACTTTATCCGTATCATGTGCAGGATATTCGGAAGCCCTTCGTGCCGCACTTTGAACAAGTGAAGTAGAACAAGCTATGAAAACCGCCATATAAAAGAGTGTTTTCCAATTGATTTTACGATACATTCCTTTTTCCCCTTAAGAGCTTATTGAATAGTTGAAACAAACAATCTTCTTTTTAATGACTATTCATGTCACTCAACGTTGTCACAGCACGTCGATTTTGATTCCAACAGGAAATATCATCACAGACCGCTACAGGTCTTTCTTTTCCGTAAGAAATTGTTTGAATCCGTTGTTCAGACACACCTAGAGACACCAAATAGTTTCGCACAGCAACAGCACGGCGCTGTCCAAGTGCCAAGTTATATTCACGTGTTCCCCTCTCATCAGCATGACCTTCGATCATAATAGAATAATAAGGATAATGAAGCAACCATTCCGCTTGGCGCGTTAAAATACGTTCAGCATCAGCATCAAGTGAAGAAGAATCGAGACTAAAAAACACGCGATCACCCACATTAACCGTAAATTCTTGTCCTGAGCCTGGTGGCACCTGATTCAAACCAGCATCATTCATATAAGCGCCATTCATACCGTTAAGTGCACCGACATTTTTTTTGCCACACCCAGCCAAGCATAGTGCGAAAAAAAAGAGGACAGCTAAGGAATAAGAGAGGTTTTTTTGGGTAGAGCGCATAGTCCGTTTCTCCTTGAGTGTCGTAAAGAAGGGTAAATTCTTAAAAATATTTTCAAGAATAACCGTTAATTCCTAATGAAGACGAAATTTTTCTGTTTTTTGGTCATCATTTTTATTTTTGAGTCTCTGCCAATTTTTCTTCTCTCCAGCCATTCCTCTAACATTTCCATAAGAAATGTTTCCCTTATACGTCATAGCTTTTTATGCATCATCTTGATCTTGACGATTTTTTTGCAGCGCGTTCAGCTTTGCAAAAACTTTATCAGCATCAAAAGTCTTATGCAGATTTTCTTCACTCTCATTTTCCTCTAGGGCAGCGTTTTCCGTCACAGAAGCGGGAAGCAACGACCTATCTTCTTCTGCAGCAACAGGGCGATTTTTCGCCGCACGCTGGAGCTCAAAATCTAAATCGATTTGCGAACACAAACCAAGTCCTACAGGATCAAGAGGAACCAAATTTGCACTATTCCAATGGGTTCTAAGGCGGATTTGTTCAATTGTCGCTTTTGTTGTCCCAATCAACCGTGCAATTTGTGCATCTTTCAACTCAGGATGGTTCGTAACCAACCATAGGATACCATTGGGACGATCTTGGCGTCGAGAAAGAGGGATATAGCGCGCCCCTTTGCGTTTTTTTTCAGGAATATGCACCCTAGATTGAGAAATTTTCAAGCGTGCGTTTTGATCAGCCTCCACCCGTGCAATTTCACTGCGCGTCAATTGCCCAGAACTAATCGGATCTAAACCTTTAATACCATAAGCCGCATCACCATCGGCAATAGCTTTTACTTCCAAAACATGCAATTTACAAAATTCTGCAATCTGATCAAAAGAAAGAGCTGTATTATCAACCAACCAAACAGCTGTTGCTTTGGGCATCAAAAGTTGCGTTGCCATTTTTTATAAATCCTCTTCTGCGCCTCTTCTATGAGGCCGGTTACCGCCCACTCAAGAGCACTAGAACTTTTTATATGTTAGGTCTCTCCAACCACTCCTAAAACAAAGCGAGGCATGGAATAAACCATTTTGCCATGAGATTACATTCTGTTATAGCGTTATTTTTGCTCAACGACAAGAGATCTCTCTTGTAATGATCCTCAACTAAGGTGTCTTTACCTTTAAGATGAATTTTCTTATAAAGGGTTTATTCGATTACTTCACCTCATGCTGTGGCACATTTATTCTGGTGGGATGCGTGTTTTGTCGCCTTAAATTCTAAAGAGTATCCAACTGGAAAGAAAGCCCTAAAATAGGAAGGAAAACTATGGCTGGCCATTCACAATTTAAAAATATTATGCACCGTAAAGGGCGTCAAGATGCAATGCGCTCGAAAATATTTTCTAAACTTGCGCGGGAAATTACCGTAGCAGCAAAACAAGGTGCTCCTGATCCAGCCATGAATCCACGTTTAAGGCTGGCTGTTCAAAATGCCAAAGCACAATCGATGCCGAAAGATAATATTGAACGCGCGATTAAAAAAGCTTCAGGTACCGATGTCGAAAATTATGATGAAGTACGCTATGAGGGCTATGGACCAGGTGGCGTTGCCGTCATTGTTGAAGCTTTAACTGATAACCGCAACCGCACCGCTTCAAATGTGCGCGCCGCCTTCACAAAATCAGGAGGAGCCCTAGGAGAAACAGGATCGGTCAGTTTCATGTTTAATCGGATTGGTGAAATAATCTATAAGCCAGAAGCAGGGACAGCCGATAACATCATGGATGCAGCAATTGAAGCCGGTGCTGAAGATGTGCAATCAGAAGAAACCGGACATCATATTACCTGCGCATTTGAAGATATTGGTGAAGTTTCCAAAACACTTGAAGCAAAACTTGGTGAAGCAGAATCGATTAAAACGATTTGGAAAGCCACCACCCTTGCACCAATAGATGAAGAAAAAGCTTTGTCCGTTTTACGACTGATTTCAACATTAGAAGAAGATGATGATGTACAAAATGTTTATGCCAATTTTGATGTCAGCGATGAGATTTTGGCAAAATTATCTGTATAATTCCTATCATTTGCACAAGCCCTCTCTTCATTCATGAGGGCTTCAAAAGCATCTGTCACCTCGCCTCTTTATCCGCACATATAAAAGCCCCGCGTCAATAGCGGGGACTAACCATTGGTGCAACAAGAAAACCGCCATTAATTCCAGAAAACATAACCCAAAAAAGAAAGCATAAAAAACTCTGTAGCCTCACGCCTTTCTTACATGCCCCAAAGATTATCCCTATAACCCCTCTCTATTTAATCTTTTTGTTCTTTAAGATTAACCTCCCCACCCTCAAGTAATGAAGATGATCTGGTCTGTAAACAATTCGGATTTTCTTGACGTATTCCTATAACGAATCACTCATGGAATTCATTTGAAACTTAAGGCTCAAAAAATACACACTCCCCTAAATATTCGCCATGCACTTAAAAAACACTTAAATATCTCAAGGAAGTTTATATGCCTTATATCGCCACACCTCAAATGACAGTGTTTTTACAACATCACAGAATAAAAATAAGCAAATGGAAAGCCAGAGCTGATTGTTTAGCAAAGTATTATCCAAAAAGCCGGTATATCTCTCTAATCCGTTGCGGATAAATTTTTGACTTTATAGCATTAACTTTATGGCATCGTATGTTTCATAAAATAATGTCATTTATCTTAAAAATCTGTCCTTTTGCTATTACCGATCAATCAATATTCTGACCTAAAACAACAGCGTACTTGAATAAAACACATCAGAGAGCAGCAGAAAAACACCCTTGACAAGAGTCTGGACTCTTCGCAAACCAAATCAAAGAGGAAGTCAAAAAAATATAGAGAGACACTTTGAATAAAAAGTTGAAATCTAGAGACCTCAGAATTTTCGACTATATTTTTTCAAGATGTTGTTTTTGAATTTTTTAAGCATTTTCCCCCAAGGAAATTCTATTGTCGATAAACAACCGTAGATGATAGATGAAATCTACATAACTCCCCATGCCCACTATAATCGATTCCTTCTTTTAAATAATTAAAGACAATTGAGATTGTGTAAACTTGAAACTGTATAGACTATATTCCTTCTATGTTCTGTTTTTAAGCATTTTGTTTTACTGTATATTGAGCAATGGCGACCATGCTGGATCCGAAGCATCATTGGGGGTGGGTAATTGACGTTCATTGCGTCCTGTAATGTCAATCGTATAGATTTTTGGTCCCATACCGGGATTTTTGCGAAAGAACATCAGCACACGACCATTGGGTGCCCAAGTTGGTCCTTCATTGTGAAACCCTGTGGTTAAAATTCGTTCTCCTTGTCCATCAGGGCGCATAACACCGATAGAAAATTGTCCGCTTAATTGTTTTGTAAAGGCGATATAGTCACCCCGTGGAGACCAAATAGGTGTCGAATAACTCCCCTCGTTTGAAGAAATACGCTGAATATCACTCCCATCCGCATTCATTTTATAGATTTGCGGCTTTCCACTACGATCTGAGGAAAAGACGATTTGTTTTCCATCCGGTGAATAAGAAGCAGAAGTATCAATAGCAGAAGTTGTTGTAAGTCGCGTCATCGTACGGGTTCGTAAATCCATGGTGTAAAGATTTGCACTGCCATCATTTTGTAACAAACTCATAATGACCTTTTGTCCATCAGAAGAAAAACGCGGAGCAATTGTCATGTTATTAAACGTTCCGATCAACTCTCTTTGTCCCATTTCAATTTGTTGAAGATAAACATGAGGTACTTGATTGTCCTCATAAGCCATATAGGTCATTTCTTGTCTTTTTGGGGAAAAACGTGGTGTAAGCACCAATTCACTTCCATCAGACATATAAATCAAATTTGCGCCATCTTGATCCATCATTGCTAAGCGTTTAATGCGTGCATTTTGGGGGCCTGTTTCATCGATAAAAACAATTCGTGTATCAAAATAACCACTTTCTCCTGTCATCTCACTATAGATCTCATCTGCGATCATATGTGCCACACGCCGCCAACGTTCTGTCGCGGTATAAAAACGCCGTCCTTTCAATTGTCTTTGTCCAAAAACATCCCATAAACGAAAATCGACCCTCAAACGTCCATCGATTTCTCTCATGACTTGCCCCGTAACTAAACCTTGCGCTTTTATTTTCTGCCAAGACGCAAAATGCGGTTGTTTATTAGGATTAGAAATATTTTCAAGAAAATTTTCTTTATTAAGCGGTAAAAAAAGCCCCGACCGCTCAAGATCGGCTGTCACCACAGCAGATATTTTCAACCCAATCGAATCATTGGAAATAAAGTCTGTAATTGCAATGGGAATGGGATTAAAATCAGCGCTCGAAATAGTCCCTTTCAATTGCGCATAGCCCGATGAAATACTTGAAAGCCACAACCCACAAGTGACAATAAACCAAGCAAAAACTTTATGTCTCGTTATAGTCATCATGGAATGTGTCCTTTCGTTAAGCCAATTTATTTTTTCTCATTTATCATCTGATTTCTTGGAGGGGATCAACATTAAAGTCAAAACCTTGCCCCCATAGATCATATTGATCACGTGGGAGATCTGCATAAGGTTGGCATGAAAAGACAGCGGCGTACACCTGCCTTATCATAATAGCTTGTTGACTCTCAAGACCGCTTACGGGATCAATGATAGGATCGCCCACAACCATCCCTTCACGATCTAAATAAAATCGCAACCGCACAACCGGACGGTTTTTTAAATCGCCACCAAGCGCCACAAGTTTAAGCTTCTGTTGAATACATGCCCCCGCAATATTGACCAATGTTTGTGCCATTTTTGTGGTATCATCAATGTTTTTTCTTGCGCCCAAAGCTTCTGGTGTATGAGAACGTTTTGCTCCCCCTCCTTGTGACCGCGCACGATTGAGCAAATTATTTTCCTCCAGTGCTAAAATATCTTCAATAGTCTGTTTTTCTTGGTTTTTCTTGTTAAGCTTTGGTGTCTTTTGATTCAATGCAGCCGCATTCTTCCTTGGAAATTCTTCGTCAAATTTTGGTTTAAACTGTGGAAGAAGAGATTTTTCTGGAAGTGTAATTTTGGGCGCTTGATGAACAATCTGTTCTGCTGGTACCTTCTGTACCGTTGGAGCCAATTCTTTTGGCGATATCATCTCTTCATTTTTGTGCGCAGGCTTGAGCGCATCTTCCGGCGCCTTAAAAGGCATCTCAGGTGCAACCTTGGGGGTATCCTCCGGCGCGCTCAAAGGCATCTCAGGCGCAACCTTGGGGGTATCCTCCGGCGGCGCGCTCAAAGGCATCTCAGACGCAACCTTGGGGGTATCCTCCGGCGGCGCGCTCAAAGGCATCTCAGGTGCAACCTTGGGGGTATCCTCCGGCGCGCTCAAAGGCATCTCAGGCGCAACCTTGGGGGTATCCTCCGGCGCGCTCAAAGGCATCTCAGGTGCAACCTTGGGGGTATCCTCCGGCGCGCTCAAAGGCATCTCAGGCGCAACCTTGGGTGCATCCTCTGTTTTTGCTTCTAATAATTCTGGTTTTGTAAGTTCGGGTGCAAATGTTTCTGACGTGTTCTTGCTTGGTGGTAGCGATGCTGTTTCAACAGGACGCAGTTTTTCCTTTGGTTGAAAAGGTGCTAGACTATCTATTTGTCCCTCTCCAATATGGCGTGCATCTTCTTTCTCTTGTGGTTGCATAGTTGGTTTAACGGCAGGGATTGCACGGATGGGAGCCTTCACGGATCCTTGTTGAGAGGACAACTCGTCCACTAAAGGAGCAAGAGTGATGGGAATTGCTTCCAATGGTTGTGGTAAAGAGACAGAGCTTGTAAACTGAACGGCTCCCCAACTGAGAAAAATGACATGGACCACAAGGGATAAAGCCAAGCCTCGTTTCATGCTATGATAGGAGTCTTTGTTCATTCTTTATGCCTTATTTATGACTTATATTTTTTCATTTTTAATCACTCTTCGCTCTATTAAACACTTTAAAA
Source organism: Bartonella sp. MR100HLJHH (assembly GCF_042194215.1). Lineage (NCBI taxonomy): Bacteria > Pseudomonadati > Pseudomonadota > Alphaproteobacteria > Hyphomicrobiales > Bartonellaceae > Bartonella > Bartonella sp. MR100HLJHH. Next base: position 114,421 of record NZ_JBHIMR010000002.1, on the reverse strand, counting down.
ACAACGGGTTATGCGAAAATTTTATTACTTATTATTTATTGTGCTAGACTTGCTAACGCAACTTGAGAAAACCCCGCTTTTTGAATATCCGCCAGCAGTTTTAATACTTGCTGATATTCAACAGTTTTAGCAACCCGCACAAAAACCCGTTGATCTTTTTGTGTAGCATCTTCTTCCAGAAGAGTTTTAAGGTGTGCAATCAGTGCTTGTGACGTTTCATAATAATCTTGATTAATGGCAAAGCGCCCTTGCGCGTCAAGTGAAACCGTAAGGGGCGTTTTTTGAGCTCGTACGGGACCCGCTTGACTATGAGGCAAATCTAGAGGAACACCATTCACTAAAAGGGGGGCAGAGACCATAAAAATAATCAACAAGACCAGCATGACATCCACAAAAGGAGTGACATTGATCTCACTCATCAGTTGGCTTCGTGAATGATAGCGCCTGCGTGTATTTTTTCGAGAAGAAGAAGCAACAGAAATTCCCATGGGATAAGCTCCTTTTTATAATGAGGAAGGTGCTGTGCGTGTTTCATCAATACGCCGCGATACAATTGTTGAAAATTCATCGGCAAAATTTTCTATTTGTGCAATGATGCGCGCACTTTCATGAGTCAACTTGTTATAAGCAATAACGGCTGGAATTGCTGCAAACAAACCAATAGCGGTTGCTAAAAGCGCTTCTGCAATCCCTGGCGCGACAATGGCAAGTGATGTATTTTGAGAAGCTGAAATAGAAAGAAAAGACTCCATAATACCAATAACTGTTCCAAAAAGTCCGATAAAGGGCCCCGCAGATCCCAGTGTCGCAAGAAAACTTAATTTTGATTCTATTTTTTCACTTTCACGTCCCAGCGTCAAATCCATAGCCTTATCAATTCTGCTCTGCAAACTTTTCGATGTATGGGTCCCTTTTTCAAGAGATTTTTTCCATTCAATCATCGCCGCCATAAAAACGGCGGATATACTATTGGTGTGTTGACTTTTACATGATGCATAAAGATCTTCTAGCGCTTTGCCTGACCAAAATGTACGTTCGAACTGCTTTATTTCACGCCGTATTCTCCGATACGTAAAAATTTTATCAAAAATAATTGCCCAACTCCAAATGGAAGCGAGCAGCAACCCGATCATAACACCTTTCACGATCCAACTCGCTTGCATAAACAAATGCAACATTCCAATTGTTTCCGGATTCGTTAGTTCACCATGCGGCATAATTTTTGTCCCTCTAAATAAAAGGTGTATTTTTTAAAATTCTATAAAACAGATTATTTTATAGTTTCTAAATTTAAGTAAAAAACCTTAGTTTCACATAAATTCATGTGCTAAAACAAGACTTGTTTCTTAAATTTCTTTAAAAAGTGATGACGAGAGACATCCCTCAACACACGCCCCCCCCTCATTTCACAACAGCATTTATGAAAAATATAACGATAAAGCCTTCCCCATAAATGCTATAAAAACAAAAGATATAAAAATGCATGATATCAAATCTATTATGCACCACCACCTTTACGCTCATGAAAAAAAACTAAAACATCATACACGTTTTAAGCTCAAAATGCAGCGATAAATCTTAGCACTTGAAAAGATTCATAAGAGGCATTTTTATTCCTTTCTCAAGTGTTTCTGTATCCACTCACCAACCCCGCTTGTGACATGTAAGAAAATGTTTTTGATTAATTCACAGCAATAGGGCTTGAAAAGAAAACATCTTACAAGTTTCAGAATTATCCAAAAGTGACAACGCAATGAATTATCATTATAAATAAATATGTTATAATCATGAAAGATTACGCTTTGCCTCAGACTATTGTTTCTCTCATTTTTCATCGAATTTAATACGGGGATACCATCGGGCACAAAAACGACAATAAACCACCATAAAATGCCTCACAACAATGTGCCTCACCCATGCACCCCTATTGTAAGTCCCATATAATCTAGTGTAAGTCTCATGTAATCTCATTGTGTTGTGAATTCGCCCCTTTCAATGCCCATCATCTCTCTGACACCATGGTATAACGTAAAAGCTTCTGTGACGTGAAAAAAGCCTTTTCACATCTTTACTTCATGAAAACTGGCTTCTTCGTTCTCTTTGCGCACTTGTGATATTTGATCGTTATTGCATTGAGAATGATCCATAAGAAACATTTTTACAATTTTTTCAACGATTTATATTGCTCATCTTATGATGTATAATCAAATGATTTTAATTGTTTCAACATGAACAGATTTGAAATGAAAGTATTTTACTCTATGACTCTATTGGGGTTTGTACCCGTGAGAAGTGATAATTTATCTTTCTAAGTCAATCTATTATATAAAATAATATGCTTTTGAAACTTTAAATCCAGAATACATTTCTGCTTTGTATACATTAATCTCTCACTCATTCACTGCGTTTAGGAGCGCAGATAAAGTCATGCATTATGGATGAAAATGGATGGGACATGCGCTCTTGTGATGCCAAATGACAATCCAGTAAAAAACAAATCAAATTGCTTAAAATACTCTTTGGGTGTTTTGAGAAAATTTTTGACCTAATATCTTATTATCACTTTATTGCAATATTGTGCTGGGTATGTGCATTTTTATAAAAATAAATCTTAATCCATTTTTTATTTCTTTTTTGTTTTGTACTTTTCTGCTGTTTTCTTATGCCAACGAACCTTTCTTCAAAAGAAAGAAAATATCTTGAGTTTATAGCAGAAAATGGATGATGAAACATTGATTTTGAATCATAACATGGATGAGGCGTGTTTAATTTTGTGGGATATCATCTTCAATTTAGTGTAGTTATTGTAGCAGAGGTGCTTTCTTTTGATGTATCATGTGACCTTGTTGGGAAACATTTAGGCTATGATAAATGTATGGTCTTAGATTGTAGGTTACTTTACATCCCCTGATCTCTCCTGAAGCTGCTCGCTCAATGAATAACACTTTTAACCAAGCATTTTTGCAAAAAGTTCTTTGGGTAAACGTCGCGGTTTTGCCTCCTCATTAATCAGAGCAATTTCAACTTTAGCTGTTACCAACGTGGTCGCCTCATGCAAAATAGATTGCTCCATAAAAAAGCGTGCCCCTTGGATATGAGTAACACGTGTTTTAACAACTAAAAGATTATCAATTTTAGCTGGTCTTGAAAAATTAATTTCCATATGACGCACAACAAAAAACAGTTTTTCCCCCTCAACCCCTGCTGCTAACATCTTATTATTAAAACCGGTATCCCGTAAAAACTCTGAACGTCCTCGTTCAAAAAACTCAAGATAACGCGCATGATAAACCACTCCGGAAAAATCTGTATCCGCAACATAAACGCGGACCTGAAAATTATGAAAAGCATTTGTATGATTGCTCTTAAAAGGAGTTATTTCTGTCATTGGCTTCATGTCCCATAAAATCATCTAATATAGCAAATTATTTATCAATCAAAAGATTGAACACATTTTTGTGTTGAAGTTGTGAAAAGAAAAAGCCCCCCCTTAATCGTGCAAGACCTTTTTGGTCAGAATATACTAAAAGAAGCACGTCTCTTGTATTTTATGACCTTGCTATAAAATATTCACATAGTTTCTTTTAATAAAGAGAATATCTTAGTCATCTTCCCCATCCCATAAAGACGTCTGAAGTGATGAATTGTCTTGAGCATCAGAAAGTTGAGAACGCCTTTGTATAGACGTTGTAGAGGCAGGAGCAGAAAGCCCTAAATGGCTCCAAGCCTTTTCAGTTAGAATGCGTCCACGAGCGGTTCTTTGAATAAAACCTTGTTGGAGCAAATACGGTTCAACAATATCTTCAATGGCATCGCGTGGTTCTGATAAAGCAGCAGCAATTGTTTCAATCCCCACCGGTCCCCCTAAAAAAGTTTCCGCAATCAGGAGCAAGTAGCGGCGGTCAAGCGGATCAAGCCCAAGATGATCGACCTCAAGGCGCGAAAGCGCTTCATCGGCGATTTTTTGGTCAATTTGTTTTGCCTGTTTAACCAAAGCAAAATCACAAACGCGCCGTAAAAGCCGCCCAGCAATACGAGGAGTGCCCCGTGCTCGGCGTGCAATTTCATGAGCACCATCATCACTGATCTTGACGGCAAAAAGCCGTGCATTACGCTGCACAATATATTCCAATTCTTCTATAGTATAAAAATTTAGACGAATTGGGATGCCAAAACGGTCTCTCAGCGGTGTGGTCAAAAGCCCCAAACGTGTAGTTGCCGCTACCAAAGTAAATTTAGCCAGATCAATTTTCACCGAACGTGCCGCCGGCCCCTCCCCAATAATCAAATCAAGTTGATAATCTTCCATAGCTGGATAAAGAATTTCCTCAATCGCCGGATTTAAGCGATGAATTTCATCAATAAACAAGACATCACGTTCTTCGAGATTGGTCAAGAGAGCGGCTAAATCTCCTGCTTTAGCGATGACAGGTCCTGAAGTAGAGCGAAAATTAACGCCTAATTCTTTTGCCATAATCTGTGAAAGCGTTGTTTTTCCTAACCCCGGAGGTCCTACAAACAAAACATGATCCAGCGCTTCTTGCCGCGTTTTTGCTGCTTCAATAAATATTTTTAAATTAGCCCGTGCCGCTTCTTGACCAATAAAATCATCGAGAACTTGTGGTCTTAAGGAACGATCTGGATCGTTAGGAAGGGGAGCGGGACCCAGAAGGCGTTTATCTTCATCTTTATGCATTGTTACCTTGATTTTAAGTAGGAGAAGAAAGCAATTTGAGACTATGGCGGATCAGCAGGGCAGAAGAAACAGTTTCCTCCTCAAGAGCGTTCATCGCAAGAGCAAGAGCACGGGATGCTTGCTCCCGTTCAAACCCTAGCTTCATCAACGCGGAAAGCGCGTCATGCGCAGGTTGATTGGTCATCTCACGCTGAGGAACCGAAACAGTCTTGAGCGCTTGTTCAAAGGGGAGTGTTTTACTTTTCAGTTCACCCACAATTCTTTCACTGACTTTTTTACCAACGCCCGGCGCTCGACTAATCATCGCAACATCGTTTAAGGCAATAGCTTGTGCGAGTTCATCTGGCGATAAAGTACCCAAGATTGCCAAAGCAACCTTCGCCCCTACTCCAGGAACATTTTGTAGAAGACAAAACCACTCCTGTTCAGCTCTTGTAGCAAAACCAAAAAGGCGGATTGCGTCTTCCCGAACATGCGTTTCAATAAAAAGGCTTAACGCCTCCCCAACAGAAGGCAAAGAAGGACGCAGCCGATTTGACACAAAAACAACATACCCCACACCGTGCACATCAAGAAGGATATGATCATCAAAGATATGTTCAAGGGTGCCCTTTAATTTGCCAATCATGTTGCCACCCCACTCATATCGCCATCCTTGCCTGATAAGATCGGTCAATACTCTTACGATGCATACTATGACAAAGAGCAAGAGCAAGAGCATCAGCCGCATCACTGCTATCAAATTCAGCCCGTGGGAGGAGAACTTTTACCATCATATGGATTTGTTCTTTAGCACCGTGTCCAACACCAATAACTGATTTTTTCACTTTGTTGGGCGCATATTCAAAAACAGGAAGAGTTGCTTGCGCAGGAACCAGCAATGCAATTGCACGTGCTTGCCCAAGTTTTAAAGTTGCTGTAGCATCTTTGTTAACAAACACATGTTCTACAGCGGCTTCATGGGGCATAAATTGATGCACAACCTCTGAAAGACCTTTGTGGATCTGACATAATCTGGAAGCCAGCTCACACTTTACATCAGAAGAAACCGTCCCTGCTGCAATAAACTGAAGACGATTACCAGCAACATCGATAACGCCCCACCCTGTACGCCGTAATCCGGGATCAATGCCTATAATACGAATCGTCTCTGCCATAAACTACAGTCTATACACTTTTCCCCCTTGTGAATAAAGACAAGACCACAAAGAAAACAACAGCACAAGACAAAACCAGTCAAAAGATGGTCATGCCCCCCAATTTATACAATTATAAAACGCAACGAACAGCATCTTTATGGAACATACTTTATGAAGCATAACTAAAATCAATCAAAATCTTTTATCTGCACATCACACGTGGGATTTCCGTATGGAGTGAAACTGTACAAGAAAGGACTAAACATGCCTCTAATGAACCATCTCAAGAGCCAAGAACTTGTCGCAACACTGGGGACTGGCAAATATGATGATGGTGCCGGCTTGCTCCGTTGCAAGCGTTAAGATGAGGGAGCTCAATGGATGTGAACAAGAACTGAGAGGTGTTTTTGAATATGCCCATTACACCACAATGTCATTGCATAGAGAGGGGACATTGCATGGGGGCACAGAGAACCCCTGAGGCATTCATTATATGGCACTTTATTTTGGATGTTTTATTTTACGCGAAGAAAATAACTTCCATTCAAAACAAGAGAAGCCCAAAAACTGACACAATGTGTATCATCCTCATTAACACACGCTCTACAGCAACTTTATAGGCATAAGTTATAGAGCATAAATAAATTGATATACAATCCCTAGCTCTATCTAGCGCCCGATCATTATCATAGCCAAAACAAAATCACACGACAGATCAACAGAAAGTGTTCCAGCTGCAATCAACCAAAGCCGATTTCCACAAGACCAACCATACCCCATCCCATGCCATAATTCGAAATCAATACCTCTCAGCTATAAGCTCAAGATATTTCCTACGCTCAAATAGAAATTAGGCAGAAAAAAGCACTCTAGATTGGTTTTAGTTGTGACATTTTGGTTGTAAAAAATGGGTAGATTGCTCTAAATATCGCAAGAAAGAAGCAAGGCGCTATTCTTCTCAAAACACCCCCAAAAGCTGTTTTCAGTAATTCGATTTGTTTTCCCACTGGATTATCATCGCTTAAACTACAGCCTCCCCTTATTTACCAGAGCGCTTAAACTACAGCCGCATATCTAAACGAAAAAAATGCGCGCTTCTAAACGCAATGAATGAGAAACAAATTGGCGGAAAATTTCTGGCAATTCATGCCAATGAAAGGGAAAAATTCCAATATTGGTGTATGAAGTGACACTTTTACAATTGCTTTTTTATTTGTTCTGATGACATTTCCCCTTCGCGCAAAGCAAGGGAATACCTCTAAGAACGCCCAAAGGCAGTTTTGAGCAATTCGATTTGTTTTCCTACTGGATTATCATCTTCTAAGGCACAAGAGGCTGCAGTTTCCCACCCAGCACGCATATACTGTATGCGCGCTTCTAAACGCAATGAATGAGAAACAAATTGGCGGAAAATTTCTGGCAATTCATGCCAATGAGGGGTTTCAAGTTCCAATGTCGGTGTATGAAGTGATACTTTTACAATTTCTTTTTTTATTTGTTCTGATGACATTTCCCCTTCGCGCTCTGCCCGAAGAAGAAGGAGTTGAGAAGCAATTTGCATCAGTCGTGTACTTAAATACATAGCTTCTTTCGCATAGATTGCAGAAACTTCTGCCGAAAGGGAACGTGCCACTAATTTCCCTTCTGAATCAATATACGCTGCGGTTTTTTCAATCAGCGCCATTGTTTCTTCATAGAGACGATTAAAAGCATTTTCAAAAGCATTATGCTCAATCATGATAATAGGTTCATCATATGGACGTTTATGTACACTCACGCTTTTATACTCCAAGTATCAGCACAAAATTACACCACTCAACGAATAGAGTATTAAAAAGTTTCTTTTGTTGCTGTGTAGAACGCTTTTTTTTAAACTGCTACCTCTTTTAATTTTTTTGCGCAACGCGCTTTTTATACTAAGGTTAACGCACCCAACAAACACTACAGGAGCGTTTTTCTTATAAACGGATCAGTTTCCTTGAAAAGGACCACTGCCAAGATCGCCGTCTTTCACAATAATAGGCGACTCCAAATTGCAGAGCAATACCCGTTATTATTAAGAGGGTATCGGAAAAAAACGTTCCTGTCATCACTGTTTTTATAATTTGTCCAAACATCGCAAAAATGGTTCCCGTTACAAAGACCGGTAAACTATGTTTTCCTAAGATTGCTAAAGGATGTTTCTGAGAGACATAAAACCATTTATTGATGCAGGGCAAAGAAAGAATAAAAAAGGCTAATGCAAGAACATGGAGTAAACGTGGCAAGCTTAAAAAGGTTTTATTAAAGTTCAACAATGGGGAAGACCAGCCAAGCCACCCCAAAATACCCCACCAGTTTAAGCGAACCCATAACAGTGCCAACAAGAGATAAGCTGCCGCACAAACAATCCAAAAAGACTGAAAAGCGATTGTTTTTCCTTGTTTAAGCGCTAAAGTACTGGTCAATCCTATGACAAATAAGAATTGCCAAGACAAAGGGTTTAAAAACCACTTTCCTTCTAAAGGATAAGAAGGAGGAGCAATTTTATAAAATCCGCAGATAAGATACAGCGTAAACGAGCCCAAAAGCAGCCACTTTGTCTGTTTACAACTCAAATAAAGGATAAAAGGCGCAAAAAACATCAAAACGATATAAAGTGGAAGAATATTATTATATCCCAATTGATGCCCAAAGCTTAAGGTACTCAAAAATGCGATACCAGGCTCTTTAAAAAAGAGTCCCACATTGTTCATTGATAAAAGTTTTTCTGTTTTCCATAATAAAAAGGCAGCAAAAAAAAGACTTAACGTGACAAAAGTAGTAAAAAGATATGCGCCATAGAGCTGCAAAGCTCTGTACCACAGTTTTCGGATGATAAAAGCAAAGGATTTTTGCTGTAACCGTCCATGAAAACTTAACCCAAGAGCAATCCCTGAAAGCAAAACAAACACTTCTGCACAATCAGAAAAACCGAAATTTCTATGGGTAAAAGACTCATAGATCGTTCTGGGAATATGGTTGATGAAAATCGTCAATAAGGCTAAAGAACGAAAAACGTCAATACGCGTATCACGGCGAAAAGGTTGAGTTTTATGCTCAAGAACACCTTGGTATTTCATCAGTGGACTCCCACACGCCACAAACCCCTTGAAGTCCCATAAAAATGGTGGTTACCCTTATTGCCAACAAGCATAAACAGGATGAAATTTTAATTTTTAAGAGTCAAGTTTCATTTTAAGCGTTTATTTTTTAAAAGGCAAAATTTTTTTAAAGGTAAAAGAACGAAAAGAATCCATACATGTATCACAGCAAAAAGGCGACATATTATGCTTAAAAACACTCTCATTTCTCATAAGCAGGCTCCCACACACCCACAAATCCTTTAAATTACGTGAAAATGGTGGTCACTTTCATCGCAAATAAGCATAATAGAATGAAACTTTAATTTTAAGCATTATTTTTCTCTAAGAAACAGGGATTTGACATGACAGAACAAAAAAATAAACCAATTGATCCACCTCTTTTCCCTCAGTTGATTTTAACACTCGATGTTCGGCGCAACACCCCACACACATTTTTGCAGCAAATTTTGCAAACAAAGTCTTTTGCATGCGTCATCCTCTATGATTCTGAAAAGTTGAAAGATGATAGCTCTTTTTTACAACAACAAGCGCAAACTTACGCAGAAGATATTCAACATCATAACGCAGCCCTTCTCATCGCTGATGACAGCCGCATTGCTGGGCGCATAAAGGCTGATGGATTGCACATAGAAGATGATCTTAACGCTCTTGAAAGCTTCAAAAATCAGCAAAAGGAACAAAAAATCATAGGCTTTGGCAATCTACGCAATCGCCATAGTGCTATGCTTGCAGCGGAAACAGGTGTTGATTATCTATTTTTTGGCAAATTAGGGGCTGATAAAAAACCCCATGCGCACCCCCGCAATCTCCAGTTAGCAACATGGTGGGCAGAAATTATGCAAACCCCCGCCATTATCCAAGCAGGAAGCGATTTTTCAACCTTTGATGAAGCCTTAAAAACTGGATGTGAATTCATTGCTGTAGAAGAAGTGATTTTGGGAAACGACAACCCCTTAATACTGCTTAAAACAATGCAAGAAAAATGTGAAAACACCCCCTTGTAATATAGGAGGAGAATTTATAAATAAAGCGTTAACTTTCGTGCTTCTTATATAGAGCACATAACGGCATATATAAATAGGAGAAAAATTCGTTTCGTTCATTCACAATTCAATCAGATCGCTTCATCACGCAGTAAAATTTCCCATCATTTAGTCAAGTTTTCCCACGTTTCAATCAATTGAATGGAAGGTGACCGTTTCTTTTTGTGCATCGTATAAGAATATGAAATCATAAAGCTATTTAAATTCAAATAGTTATAAAAATAAACCAACATTTTATATTAATAGCCAGCAATATTGAAAGAATATAAACAGTGAAATATAGCGGAACCTTCGAAGACCTTAAAGATATAGTTAAAACAGCTGGATATAAAATCATAGAAATTAAGTCTCTATCACTTAATTCTTCTAAAGGATATCAAATCAAAACCTCCGAAGGAGGCGTTATTAATTGGTATGAAAGCACAGGAACAATCAACGTTCAAGGCAAAGAATCCGCTGTGACAAATCTAGAAAAAGCTTTGGTTAAACACATACAAGAAACATCAACAATTCCTTCCTCAAAAACTGCTTCCAATCCTTCAAATAAAAAAATTTTTATCGTTCATGGTCATGATCGTACTGCCCTAAAGCAACTTACATCTATTCTTAATGATTTTAATCTTGAACCATACATTTTACAAAATACTGGCGGAAATGGCTTAACCATCATTGAAGCTTTAGAAAAAGGAATCTGTAGCGATTTCATAAAATTTGGTATTGTGCTGCTTACTCCCGATGATATAGGCTATGCCAAATCTGCCGGCAAAAAAGCAGCACAACCCCGTGCGCGACAAAACGTTATTTTCGAAATGGGCATGTTAATGTCTACGCTTTCTCGCAAAAATGTCGCTATTCTAAAAAAACAAGACCTTGAACTCCCTTCAGATATTAATGGAATTATATACCTTCCTTTTAAAGAACACGTAAAAGAAACACTTAAAGATCTTTCTCATCGACTATGTGAAGCCGGCTTCAATTTAGATGCAAAGAAATTAGATGAAAAGAAAGTTACTCGTGCATTAAATTAAATTTGAATAATGCTTATGTTTATTTTTTAAAGCGCACGCCCAAAACCACAAGGCACCCTACCACATTCCACAGACACACACATCCTATAGGCTCAAAGAAACGATCACCCCCCACCCTTCCTCAAACAGCAAGCAATTGTGCAAATTTAAATGAAGAGACTGCGTGTGAATTCACTACCGTAGAAGAAATCATTTTAGTCTCTTTGATAAACGCGGGGCTGTTGTCATAATTTTGGTAATTGTTCCAGAAAGGTTTAAGAGGCAGATAGCCTCTGATTAGATTAAAGAAAAATAGGAAATTCACGTCAGGCATGTACTACAGCTACAATTTCGATTTGATTTGCAGCTACTCGATACAATATAAGGTAATTTGGATGCGCTACAATTTCTCGTAATCCTAATACCTTCTCGCTCTGTCTGTATAAATATGGATGTTCTGCCAATGGCAGTACGGATGCTTCCAAAAACCTTTTCATTCGGCGCGCAGCGGATGGATTTTCGCGAGCAATGTACGTTAAAATCTGACGCAAATCGTCGCGCGCCGAAGACAACCAAACAATCGGAAGCATCACTTTTCCTGTTCAGCTTCAAGCTGACTGATTATAACTTCCATTTCAGCCATAACCTCATCATGCGGAATAGGAGGATATGGATTTGCAAGACTTCTCGCTACCTTATCGCGCAGCCATGCAGTGTAGCTGCTTTCCTGTTCAACGGTTTCGAACTCTGAAATTAGCGGAGAAAGGGTGGTCTTCATATGTATGTCCTTTCTATTCCTGAATATTGAAAATAATTACTCTTGGCTATGTTGTCAATACTAGAGAATTGAAAATGTTTAACTTTTAAGCGTCCAAAGTTCTTTTGATCTTAAAACTTAAGGCTTTTTAACCCTCTCAAAAAACACGGATCTGATATCATGATTTTGGTAATCGTTCCAGAGAGGTTTAAGAGGCGAATAGCCTCTCATTAAAAAACAAATTTTGTAAGTAAAAAACTATTTTTATTGTAAATTTCCTGAAATTACTTTATGAATTAAAAGATGTTTTGGTCGCATACGCAACGACCAAGAGGGTCTTGAAAGCCCGAAAATCTAAACATGAATTTATCCCACTTTGTGGGTATCCCGGAATTCCGGGAGTTTTTGCTATGTCCAGGTGCTTTAAGCACTAAAAGCAAAAAAAGCTGATTAGATTTCAGTACTTTCAAGCTCCCGGAATACTCATGCGAGGGCGCTCGCAACCGGCGGGGAAAGATGCAAAGTAAAAATCCTCATATTGATCTTTTTGTTGGCAAAAAAATTCGCTTAAAACGAAAAATGTTGAAGATGTCTCAAAAAACATTAGGTCAACATTTAGGTGTCACTTTCCAACAAATTCAAAAATATGAAAAAGGCTTAAATCGTGTCAGCGCAGGGCGTTTAATGGAAATTTCTGATATTTTGAATGTTCCACTTTCCTTTTTTTACGCGGATATCTTAACAAAACAACAGCCCCCATATCATCATGATGAAATCGCATCGAGCACAGAGGAATATCTGCTGCTCAAAAGATTTAGAACTCTCACCACGGTAAAAAAGAAAGCCTTTTTACAGCTCATCTCTGATGAGAATGCAAGCTAACATAACGCGATAGTGTGTGCTATTCAAAGTCCCCTTTGTGAACGCTTTATTGCTTGAATGCAAAACATGCCACCCCTCCATTTTAAGAAACGACACGGTAAGAGACACTATTTTAATTTTTATTGTAAATTTTCTGAAATTACTTTATGAATTAAAAGATGTTTTGGTCGCATACGCAACGACCAAGAGGGTCTTGAAAGCCCGAAAACTCAAACATGAATTTACCCCACTTTGTGGGTATCCCGGAATTCCGGGAGTTTTTGCTATGTCCAGGTGCTTATTAGCACTAAAAGCAAGATGCTGATTTGAGTTCAGTTTTAGACTCCCGGAATACTAATGCGAGGGCGCTCGCAACCGGCGGGGAAAGATGCAATCTCAAAATCTTAATATTGATCTTTTTGTTGGCAAAAAAATTCGTTTGAGACGAAAAATGTTGAAGATGTCTCAAAAAACATTAGGTCAACATCTAGGCGTCACTTTCCAACAAATCCAGAAATATGAAAAAGGCTTAAATCGTGTCAGCGCAGGGCGTTTAATGGAAATTTCTGATATTTTGAATGTTCCACTTTCCTTTTTTTACGCGGATATCTTAACAAAACAACAGCCCCCATATCATCATGATGAAATCGCATCGAGCACAGAGGAATACCTGCTGCTCAAAAGATTTAGAACTCTCACAACGGTAAAAAAGAAAGCCTTTTTACAGCTCATCGCTGATGAGAATGCAAGCTAACATCACACGGATAGCGCACTATTCATAAGCATTCATACGTATTTTAAAAAGCAGCCCCCATTGTAAGCATTTTTTCATTTTAGGAGGAGATGCCCTTAATATAATAGAAGATAAGCATTTTTACACACGACACCCCTTCATTATTATTATTTTTAACAGGATTGTTTTAAACAGTCTGGCTCTCGTCGACATTTATGCTATTTTTTTAACTTACCCACCCCTACCCTAACTTAAGACGAAAAACTGAGAAATAAAAAGTAATATAGAAATGAGATTCTTATACGGCTTGTAATGATGAAAGAAAAATGTGAAAATTCTGATCGGTAATGAGGAGAAAACACCATGATCAAGAGAAGCGTGAAGCTGCTTATCTTAGGCGTGATTGGACTTGCAAGTTCTGCTGTCAATTCAGCTGGAAACACTGAAGAATTCTCAAGTTCTGAAGGCTCTTTCAATACGATTCAAGAAGCTTCAAACACTCAAGAACCTTTTCAGCCCTTAAAAGCAGGAGACTATGATCAAGCCTATGACTATTACATCCAAGGTTATTATTTAAAAGCTTTTCGTGAAGCACTCCGACGTGCTGAAAAAAATGATCCTTTTGCACAAACTCTTCTTGCCAGAATTTATATGGAGGGATGTGCTGTCCCTATTGACGGTGCGCGTGCTGCTTTATGGTTTGAACGCGCCGCAAAACAGGGGGAACCCCAAGCACAACTACGCTATGGACTTATGTTGTTTGATGGTCACTTTATAAAACAAAATCAAGAACTTGGTGAACAATTCATTCAAAAAGCTGTCAATGCAGGCGTCAAGGAAGCCTATTTTTATTATGGACAACTGCTTCTTTATAAAGCCTCACAGGAAAAACAAGCTCTCCCCGGTGTTTCTTCCCAAAGTCGTGAAAATGAAGCAATCGAGCAAGCCTTAAAATTGTACTTAAAAGGTGCTGCTCTTGGGGATGCTGAAGCTGCTTTTTCTGCTGCAAAAATTCTTGCCTTAGGTACGTTAACACGACCCAAGGATGATCGCAATGCCCGCAAACTCATGGAGGTAGCGGCTCAAAACAACCACTTAAAAGCTCAACTTCATTTAGCACAATGGCTTATACAGGGGCGTGGAGGAGAAACAGATTTTCCCCGTGCTTTTCATTTACTTCAAAGAAATGCTATCAACATGATAGCACCAGCACAGATTTCTCTTGCTAGGCTTTATCGAGATGGCACAGGAACAAAAGGCGATATAATAATGGCAGCGGCATGGTATATGCTCGCAAAGGAAGCAAAAATGCAAGCCCCTGATCTTGAAATGATGCTCCAAGGCATGGACAAAACACAACTAGAAAAAGCGCACAAAGAAGCAATAAAGCTCCTTCCTGTTTTTTAAAATACTCCTCTCTGCTTCAAAAAGATAAAATTTATAGAAATTCCGGAAGATTTTGCACTGTCTAGGGGCGATAAGCCCTAAAAGCAAAATGCTGATTTGAGGTCAGTGTTTTTAGACTCCCGGAATACCAACGCGAGGGCGCTTGCACCCCGTCGGAGGGAAATGCAAACCAAAGATCTTTATAACGACATTTCCATTGGTAAAGAAAACGCACTGATGTCATTTGCTTAAGCAAACAATATCCAATAAGCAAAAGAACTAGGCTATCACGCAAATTCCAAAAGCTCTATTTTTTCATTCTTTTTGCTTGGATGAAAAACACGCCGTCTCTTATAAAAAAACTATTTTTTATTGTAAATTCCCTAAAATTACTTTATGAATTAAAAGATGTTTTGGTCGCATACGCAACGACCAATAGGGCCTTGAAAACCCGAAAACTCAAACATGAATTTACCCCACTTTGTGGGTATCCCGGAATTCCGGGAGTTTTTGCTATGTCCAGGTGCTTTAAGCACTAAAAGCAAAAAGGCTGATTTGAGTTCAGTATTTTCAAGCTCCCGGAATACCAACGCGAGGGCGCTCGCAACCGGCGGGGGCTTTAAAATGCGAGCTAAAAATCCTCATATTGATCTTTTTGTAGGCAAAAAAATTCGTTTGAGACGAAAAATGCTAAAAATGTCTCAAACAACTTTAGGTCAACATTTAGGTGTTACTTTCCAACAAATCCAGAAATATGAAAACGGCTTAAATCGTGTCAGTGCAGGGCGTTTAAAAGAGATTTCCGATATCCTAAATGTTCCGGTTTCCTTTTTCTATGCTGATATCGTCACAAAACAACAGCCCCCATACCACCATGATGAAATCGCATCAAGCACAGAGGAATACCTGCTTTTAAAAAGATTTAGAGTTCTAACCACTGTAAAAAAGAAAGCCATTTTACAGCTGATCTCTGATGAGAATGCAAGCTAACATCATACGGATAGCACACACCACACTCTATCCCATGAGACACTATAATAAACTCCGTATTCAAATATTCATCACATATTCTCAATTAAAAACACCTCATGGTTTTACGGAACTTATATCATTGCCATCAATTATATCATTGCCATCAATGATGATATTTTACGACACAACGGGATAAATTCCCCTAAAAATTCTAAAAAATTTTTGTGCAATTTTTTAAAAAGCTTGCGTCTGAGCGCTTTTTATGGTCTTGCAAAGAACTGAAAAGCAAAAATACATCAAGGTCCTTTTTTACTTAAGCTTTTCTCTTTGCAAAAAACATGAGAAAACCTATGGAGCACACAGGACCATGAGAGAGCCACAAGGCTAATCAAAGGAATTTGAGCCCGAAAATAACAAAAGAGCTCACCGTTAAAGGCAGCAAAGAAAAGCGCCATAACGACAACAAAAGAGTTCTTTTTGCAAGAATAGAATTGGATAGAAACGATGAAAATTAATGGCAATGAAATTCGCCCTGGTAATGTGATCGAACATCAAGGAAGCTTATGGGTTGCTGTTAAATGCAACGCTGTAAAACCAGGAAAAGGTGGTGCATTTAACCAAGTTGAAATGAAAAATTTAATTGATGGTACAAAACTTAATGAACGATTTCGTGCTGCTGAAACGGTTGAACGCGTGCGCCTTGAACAAAAAGATTTCACATTTCTTTATCAACAAGGGGATGCTTTGGTCTTTATGGATTCAGAATCTTATGAACAACTTGAACTTCAAAAAGATTTTGTTGGTGAACGTGCTGCGTTTCTCCAAGATGGGATGACTGTCACAGTTGAACTTTATCAAGAAAAGCCTATTGGCATCTCACTTCCTGATCAAGTTGCTGTCACGATTGTGGAAGCCGATCCTGCCATCAAAGGACAAACGGTTACCTCCTCTTATAAACCCGCCATTCTTGAAAACGGGATTCGTATTCTTGTTCCCCCCTTTATGAATGCTGGTGAACGTATTATTGTAGACACCAATGAGTTGATTTATTTGCGTCGCGCAAATGAAAAAGATAAATAAAGGAATAAAAAATGGCCCATTCTGCAGTCATGAATGTCATGGTGCAAGCTGCAATGAAAGCAGGACGCTCGTTGGTGCGTGATTACGGTGAAGTGCAAAATTTGCAAGTATCTTTGAAAGGACCAGCAGATTATGTCAGCCAAGCAGATCGCAAAGCAGAAAAAATCATTTTCAATGAATTAAGCAAAGCGCGCCCCAAATTTGGTTTTCTAATGGAAGAATCTGAAGAAATCATTGGCGAAGATTCCCAACATCGTTTCATTATTGACCCTCTAGATGGCACCACAAATTTTCTTCATGGCATTCCTTTTTTTGCTGTTTCCATTGCCTTAGAAAGTCAAGGGAAAATCGTTGCTGGTGTCATTTACAATCCCGTAAGTGATGAACTATTTACCGCAGAACGCGGTTGTGGTGCTTTTTTCAATGACCGGCGCTGTCGCGTTTCTGCTCGACGCAGACTAGAAGATTGTGTCATTGCCACAGGTATGCCGCATTTTGGTCGCCCAAATCATGGAACCTATCTTATTGAATTACGCAATGTGATGGCGGAAGTTGCCGGACTTCGCCGTTTTGGCGCTGCTGCTCTTGATTTAGCTTATGTTGCTTCTGGCCGAACCGATGGCTTTTGGGAAGATAACCTGCAAATTTGGGATATGGCTGCTGGAATATTGATGGTTCGCGAAGCCGGTGGTTTTGTCACCGATAAAGAAGGCGGCAGCGATATATTCCGCAAAAAAAATATCATTGCTGGCAATGAACACATTCGCATCAAACTAGAAAAAACCCTCAAAAAAGGCATTTAGACCTCAGAAGTAGTGTCATTTTAAAAGGCAATGCTAAAAGTGCAACTTTGCAACATCCCCATAGAGATATCTCTCATCACGCAACCTTATCTCTTATTGAATTGCGCAAGTAATGATGAAAGTTGCTGGATTTCGCCGTCTTAGCGCTGCTGCTCTTGATTTAGCTTATGTCGCCGCAGGAAAAACCGATGGCTTTTTGGAAGATAACCTACAAATTTTTGATAGAACTACCGGCATACTGATGGTTCGCAAAACCGGCGGTTTTATCACCGATAAAGAAGGCAACAATATATCCCGCAAAAAAATATCATTGCTGGCAATGAACACATTCGCATCAAACTAGAAAAAACCCTCAAAAAAAGTATTTAACTCTTACAGTTTTTTACAAAAACCTTAGAACCTTAAAAAACCACATGGAGAGAGAGTTTTAAATTTTCTTTACATAAAACGATAGGAAATAACTGATCAGATAGTGACAAAAACATCATCACAAATAAAAAATATACTCGCTATACCCCCCACAAAAGCAATCCTCTAGCTTACCTTATTAACGTTTCTGTTATTCAAATCCCCCTCCAAAAAAGCTAAAAAAGGCAATAAACAAAAAAACATCATAACAAAAAGCTACAAAAAGCAATTATCGAACCCAAAACAAAAACACAATCCATTTCCTCCTCAATATATGCTCTTTATAGTGCGCTATCCATTGATCAAAAAACTCTCCTCTCTCATAAAAGCTGCCGCATATGCCCAAGAGTTTTCACGTCTTTTCCACCACTGCATAATAGCAGAGATTTCCGAAAATCCACTGATTTATAGGACTGTTCTCTACCCCTTTATTCAACCGTTTTACAAATAGTTTATCAAATGCCGACGACATTTATAATAATGAAAATCTTTGTTTTCCAAAATTGCTTTCTGCATTTCACTTGCAAGCTGCTCTTTATCTTTTTCAATAGCCTCTTCCAGCACCTTTACCTTCTCATTACAGAAGATAATTTTTAATTTTTCTTTTAACTTTTTTTCCTCAACAAGCTTCTCCCAAAAGATCAATCGGTTATCGCATTTCTCATTTGATGATTTCATCCACTCTTTAACGCCTAATTTATAAATTTCTTCAAATGTTGGATTCCCTTCAACAATGGAAAGGTTTTTTGCTCTATTTGTGTCATTCTCTTTACAAGTATTGATTACATCTCTAACTGTGACAGAATGGCAACCATTATCAAAGGCAACATAGCCCTTTTTCACTGTTTTAATAAGCTTCTTATAGTAAATGAAAGTTTCTCTTGCCGCCTTATAATCACTGGAAATATCACACAACAACAACAACACATTCTTTTTACAATATAATAATAAAGTACACTCACCAGATCAAGATTTCGAAAGCGTTAGTATTTCCTCTATCTCTTCATGTTCTGTACTTATAGAGATGCTGTCCCACAAAGTATCTGTAAACTTTTTCTTTTTATACTCCCCTGTAGAGTTTTCCTTTTGGTGCTGTTTACATTCAGCTGTAATCATATCATCAAGAACATATAACCACCAATGAAGTAATAACATCGTAGGTTGACTCCGTTTTTTGTTCGTAAGAGGATCTACAAACTTTTGCAGAGTTATTCCATTCTTTCTCATCAATCGCACTGCTTTTACACAAAATTTCTTAAAATACGAGTTATCCAAGACACTACATATTTTTTTGTAATGTTCATAAGTAAGTTTTTTTCCAAGTGCTTGCTTGTACAATAAACGCACTTTGTGCTCACCTCGAACACAAATATCCTTTACCAATGGAAGCCGATCTCCACTGAATTTCATATCTTCCCTAGGATTTTTTATCCCCAGTACGTCTCTTTCCCATAGCCTTACTCCCTCATCCCATTGTTTCAACTATTCCTGCGATACTTTTTGAGTTTTTGCCAAAAGTCTCTGTTCCCCTTCTGCAATAATATCTTGATATCCAACGCAATCTTGCTCTTTTGGCTCAAGTTGTTTAGTTAAATGCTTGTTTTGATAAATTGCCAAATGATGCAGAAAATTATAACGCCGAATCTTCTGCTCCCACATTCTTTCCCTCATTTCCAAATGACCTTAATTATAGCTATTATGAAAGCTATTGCCCATTTTATGTCTTCTTCCATTCTTGCTCTCTTCTAACCTCACCAACATTTAACGCAGTTCTTTTCTCGATATTGTATCATTGTGTGTACATCTGATTTGAAAGTCACTACATATTATATTTTAATAAAAACAATACACAAAATATAGATATTTTTGTTGGTAAAATAGAACAATTTGTATTTAATAATGCTGTTTTAGTGATTTATGTACTTTAAAGAAAAGCCTTATAAGCCCTCAAAATGCATGATCCATGAAATATTGATTTTCAAAGTAATAAAAACCTTAACTCAACCAAACAGCAAAACAAACTGCGTGCTTTGTTCGCACTGTTTTATAACATCGATAAAAAGCGCCTCTCTGCCTATTTATCAGTTCTTCTTTAAGTAGCCCAGCACCATCATACTCTTATGCCAGCGCCCCCCGTTGTGACAGTCCCTAAAACTTGTGACGATTCATGAAGAGGACTTATTCTTTCTAAAGTGTTTTATTCACGCGGGCTCTCTCTGCTTGCCACATACAAGAGACATGGTTTTGATTGATTTAATATAACTAAATTTGACATGAGAAAATCCTATAGTATTAATAATCTCTCATAAAAAACAATGAATTATCCTTATAAATCAACGTAACAGTGCTGTTATGAAGAGAACTCCTTGCACATCTTAATAGTTCATAGAGATTAACTGGGTGTCATTTTATATTCTGTACACAGATGAAGTATTTTTATAAAAATGCTCCGTCTCACGCAGAAAAAAGGACAGCCCGTTAAGACTTTAAAAAGAAAAACCTCTCAATGCTTGCCCCTCTTTTTCCATGAGAGATTCAAATTGATAAGCCTGTCTGAAAGGAGTGCTGGTTATGTCCTTAAAGATACTGCTCTTGTATCAAGATCACTTACTCCGGTGAAAATTGGAGTTTTGCGAGGTAAGCATAGACGCCATTTTTTGCCACAAGTTCTGCATGGGTTCCTTCTTCCACAAGAGCGCCTTTATCCATCACGAGAATACGATCAGCTTTTAAAATTGTTGCCAAACGATGTGCAATTACCAAGGTTGTACGATTTTGCATCAATCCTTCTAAGGCGTCTTGCACCAACTTTTCACTGTTTGCATCTAAAGCAGATGTTGCTTCATCAAGTAGCAACAGGGGTGCATTTCTTAGAATTGCCCGTGCAATACCAATGCGTTGTTTTTGCCCCCCAGAAAGCATGGTACCACGTTCTCCTACTTGCGTATCCAAGCCATCTGGTAAAGCTTGAATAAATTCAAGTGCATTAGCCGCCTTAGCGGCAGAAAGGATTTCCTCTTCATGAGTATTTTCAGTTCCAAAAATAATATTATCACGCAATGTTCCATCAAAAATGGCGACATCCTGTGGAACATAGGAAATTGCGCTGCGTAAATCTTCTAAAGAAAGGCGATTAATTTCCATGCCATCCAACCGAATTGTTCCACTTATCGGGTCATAAAAACGAAGGATCAAAGAAAAAATGGTGCTTTTTCCTGCTCCTGAAGCCCCAACAAAAGCAACCGTTTCGCCTGCCTTCACAGAAAACGAAAGCGAGCGTAAAATCTTCTCTTGTGGTCTAGAAGGATAAATAAAATCAACCTGATCAAAAACAAGTTCGCCTCGAACAGGTTGTTCCAATGATAAAGGATTTTTAGGAGCTACAATAGTAGGTTGTTCTTGTAGCAATTCGGAAAGCCGCTCAGCAGCGCCTGCTGCTTGGATTAACTCTGCCCCCAGTTCCGATAATTGCGCAAAAGTAGAAGCTCCAAAAACCGCATAAAGGACAAATTGCCCTAATGTCCCACCTGTCATCGTTCCATTCAAAACATCGCGCGACCCAATCCATAAAACAGCAACCACACTGCTAAAAACCAAAAAAATTGCAAAACCCGTAAAAAAGGAGCGCAGGATCACAGAAGCACGTGCTGTTTGAAAAGCCCGTTCTATCAATTGTGAAAAACGTGTTGCAACGAGTTTTTCTGCGGTAAAAGCTTGCACAGTGCGAATAGCACTTACCTGTTCTGTAGCAACAGCATTGGCATCTGCCAGACGATCTTGCGCCGCACGCGTACGAGAGCGAACTTTCCGCCCAAAAACCACCAAGGGAATGGCCACAACAGGAATAGCAACCAAAACCAACAAAGACAATTTAGCATTGGTAATCACCATCATCACGACGGCTCCGATCACTATAATCAACTGACGCAAAGCAGTAGAAGCGGTAGAACCCACAGCTAATTTTATTTGTGTGGTATCTGTTAGAAGCCTTGAAACAATCTCTCCTGAATGCGACCGATCAAAAAAAGCAGGAGAAAGTTTCATAATATGAATAAACACATCACGCCGTAAATCGGCAACAATCCGCTCTCCCAATGTGATAACACAATAATAACGGCCAGCAGAAGCAAATGCGAGAAGCAAGGCTAAGATAAACAAAATTCCGAAGTAAAAATTGATATGTCCATGGCTTGAAGTAGAAAACCCATGATCAAACATTTGGCGGATAGCCACAGGCAAAGCTAATGTGACAAGAGCAGCAACAGATAACGCTAGAAAGGCAAAGATAAACAACCAACGATAGCGCAAAAGATAAGGAAAAAAAATTGCAAGCGAAGAGAATGAAGATTTTTTAGGGGAAGACTTTGTAGATTTTTCTGAATGATTGAAGAGATTCATAAGGTTTCGCTCACTATATTGAATTTATAACACTTGATACAATGATGCATCTTGAACACTTGTTTTTTTATGCATGCTCAGCTATAGGAATAAATACTTTAATCAATGTATCAAAAAGACAAAGGAAGCGCACTTAAAAAATCGAGCAAGTGCTGTTTCATTCTGTAAACGCAAAAGGTTTTTACGCATGAAAGCGAATATTCATCCCAACTATCACACAATTACCGTTGTTATGACGGATGGAACCCAATATAAAACGCGCTCTACTTGGGGAAAAGAAGGCGATACTCTTAATCTAGATATTGACCCAAGAACGCATCCAGCATGGACAGGTGGCTCCCAAACACTCGTAGACCGTGGCGGTCGTCTTTCTAAATTCAAAAATCGTTTTGGTAATATTGGCATGTAAAAGCCTATTCCTGATTATAAAGAGCACAAGTTTTAAAAAATGATTGCTCTATTGTAAGTGATTGGTTTTTTTATGCTGTAAAGAGTGCACTTTAAATATTAATTCAAAAACGCATCCAACATAAATAGATGGGATCTTAGGCACTAATAAATCTTGGTGGCTGCGTTTTTTAAATTTAAAAATCAGTTTGAAATACGAGCATAAATCCTTCCTCGTAGAGTATAACGACCTGAAATAAAATAATTGCAAACCATTCTTCTTTTTTTGGAACTGAAAAATACCCGTGAAGAGAGTATTCTTGTCGCCGCTAAAGCGGCTAATGCGCTTGAACTGATTCAAGCTTTACCAGATAGCTTGATACGTGAATAGGAGAACGTGGTACCATGCTTTCTGGGGGACAAAACAACACATTGATATTGCACGTGCAATTCTAAGAAATGCACCCCTGTTGCTGCAAGCCGGCACCATCATTATATTTGCCAGCTCATGGGTATTGCTACAGCCCTTGGCACTTGAGACGATTTATTATAAACATTTTAAGTCCTTCCTTAATATTTTTTTATTCACGCGGTCTCTCCCCACTTGTAACGTACAAGAGACATGGTTTTTGTTGATTCAACATGGAACAGGTTTGAAATGAG
This sequence comes from Bartonella sp. MR100HLJHH, assembly GCF_042194215.1. Classification (NCBI taxonomy): domain Bacteria; kingdom Pseudomonadati; phylum Pseudomonadota; class Alphaproteobacteria; order Hyphomicrobiales; family Bartonellaceae; genus Bartonella; species Bartonella sp. MR100HLJHH. The sequence continues at coordinate 90,963 of NZ_JBHIMR010000002.1, read as the reverse complement.
AAAATCCTGTAATATTCGGGATCCCCATTCAACATACAAAACAGTGAACTATTATTATAAATCAAAGTGTTGCTGCTTGATGAAGCAACATCTGCTTTAGATGCAAACAGTAAAAAGTTGGTGCAAAATGCCTTAGAAGGATTAATGCAAAATCGTACAACCTTGGTAATTGCACATCGTTTAGCAACAATTTTAAAAGCTGATCGTATTCTCGTGATGGATAAAGGCGCTCTTGTGGAAGAAGGAACCCATGCAGAACTTGTGGCAAAAAATGGCGTCTATGCTTACCTCGCAAAACTCCAATTTTCACCTGAGTAAGTGATCTTGATACAAGAGCAGTATCTTTAAGGGCACATAAACAGTACTCTTTTCAGACAGGCTTATCAATTTGAATCTCTCATGGAAAAAGAGGGCAAGCATTGAGGTGTTTTTCTTTTTAAAGTCTTAACGGGCTGTTTTTTTCTGCGTGAGATGGAGCATTTTTATAAAAATACTTCATCTGTGTACAAAATATAAAATGATCCCAGTTAATCTTTATGAACTATTAAGATGTGCAAGGAGTTCTCTTCATAACAGCACTGTTACGTTGATTTATAAGAGTAATTCATTGTTTTTCATGAGAGATCATGAATACCATAGGATTTTCTCATGTCAAACCCTCATAGTGAATCAAACAAAATCTCTTGGCTTGCACATCACAAGCAGAGTTAGTGTGTGGAGTGAAGCTGTACAAAAAGAACAAAATGCCTCTCTTATCCCTTTAAATACCAAGGGCTGTCACAACATTGGGGCGCTGGAAAGAGTATACGACTGGCAAAGAGTATAATGGTGCTCGCCTTACCGAGGAAGCCCTTATGCGGCCCACTTGATAGGCTGGATACAAGCTCTACCCTAAAGACTGATCACACTCTTAAAAAAACTGAATATGAAAAATTTTTCATGCCCTCTATCACCGCCCTAAACAATAGTGTTTACCGAAAATCATGACAAATTGTAATTCACAAATAGGCTTTTCTCATCTGCAAGAGTATCCTTTTATTCTCTTTCAAAAAAACGAACACTTTTTGAACATTGTTTGCAGATCCGTACTATTGAAAAAGAGCAAAGACTCTTTTAGCGCTTTTGGGCTTCTTATAACTTTTGTGAGCGCGTATAAGCAACAGCTTTTATAATAAACCAGCTGTTGGAAAAATCGTAAAATTTTATCAAATTTATTGTTTGTAAATATCACCACAACCACTGTTTTGCTCTTGCAGACACGCATCCTCAAAACACTTTCTCTTTGCTCACAAATTGTCTCTCCAGCTCTTTCTTCCAGTCATAGCCTATAAAAATAAGGATAGCGTACTTTAATTGGACACCATCTTCCCACACCACCACCAACGCCATCATTTATATTTGCAGCCCTCAACTTTATAGCCCCCCCTTGTCGTGCTTTAAGAAGGCACGTTAACGATGATAAAAACATGTACAAAAAGGATATATCTTTAAGGTGTTTATGTTTTAAAGCTTGCACTAAATCATAATTTTTTTGTATAGCTAGCCAAGCATATGCAGAACTGACACCCTAACCCTTTCAAACCGTTCAGCTGTTTTAGTAACAGATAAGCCAAGTTCTACAATTATATCTTCAACCACGAGTTCACCGAGGTACAGAGGATTTTCCATCATTTTTTAGCACTCCCTCTTCAGTGATCCTCTGGATAATTAACTCATTCAGCATCTATACCAGCAAAGCGAAATATTACGTGCTAATTTTCCTTTACAATCATTAACCAATAGCCCTCAAAATGACCTTGTAGTGAATAGAGCTAAAAGGATAAGTCATTCAAAGTCATCTGGAGATATAGCTATATCAAAAGCACCTAAAATACGCCTTAGTTGCTCAGTATAGGCGACCTTCCCCCTTTTATCGTATCAGCTTGTAGAAGACTTTAAGTCCTTTATGTTTAAATAAAAAAATCATAATTGGATTATATTGCATAAAAATGCTTTTTCTGATTTTTCCATTTAACACACGATAAGATACCATTTAGGCACCATGAGAAGCTTTCCCCTTATATCATGATTTCAGAGCCGCATGAGAAAAACAAAATAAGCCGTTTGGGTGTCTTAGGTCAAGGATGCCGTTAGGCGCAACCTTTAAAGGATTGCCTTGAGCTTAAGGACCAAGGCTTGTTAGTCCTCTCATTAAACGCGGGTCTAATGTTACGATTTTGGAGAGCGATTATTAAGAATTTGAGAGACAGACAGCCTCTCATCTTGATTTGTATGCAAACAAATTGCACTCTATTTATTCAGGGAGAATAAGAACATACCCAGGAGGTGCTAAACGGAATAAGAGAGCGTCGTAACCCCACGCAGCAGACAGGCAGCAAATAGAAGAAACGCCTTCAAGAATTGTTAAGAATAATGCGTACGATATAGCGGCTTCATCTGCTGCTTCACGGCGTTCTATGAGATATCCGAAAAAAAACAAAAAGCACCCTATTCCACTCACCGACCCAAAGACTTTTAATGCGGTATGAACCGGTCCACGTATGCTGAGCAAGATAATAAAAATTATGAAAGTAAATACTGTAAAGATCCCTTCGAATACCCCACGCACCATATTGCACAATTTTCGCATCATAATTGCAGAAAAGCTCTGTTCTGCGTATCGATTTTTTCTTTTGATGCTTGTATTCTTAGAAGATATACTGTTATTCTTGGAAGATATGCTGTCCACAACTCCCCCCCATTTTAAGCCAAGATGCTATGAAGTTAGTTACTTTTAATTATATCATCACAAAATACAAGAAAAATTTATTCATTTTAACGAAAAAATAGGTGTTTTATTGAGGTGCAAATCTATTTTATTAGCAAGAGTTATTCAATTCGTTCGTCAATAGAAAGACTACCCCCATTGCAGAGGAAGCTATCTTGACGCACAAAAACTTCATAAGCTGTATATTAAAATCCACTCAGACATCGCAACTCTCTAATCTACCCGCTTAATCCACCTTTGAAACTGCAATCAAATGAATTCTGCTGATGACAAGTAATGATAACATGAAAAAGAAAAAATATCACAATATCAAACTCTTCAATACAGTCTTAGTTTTATAATTTTCATTCAAAAAGCAAGTGCCCACCCATGAACGACACCATACTAAGATGCTGCGCATTCACAAATTTCCTTTAAAGCACCATCTCCCCCTTCCCGCAATCGCACCTCTTGCGCAATATTATCTCTCGATAGTACCCATTAGAGACTTTTAAAAGGTCCAAGGAGAAAACCCTCTGAGAAAGCTTTCAAGCCTAAAACGCCCCCGCCATTTTTATCATGATGAGGGCACCCAAAATCACGCAGAAACATGTAAAATCTCTCCGCATTTAGGTATAGGGCTTGTGCTTCAAGCGCACGCTTTTTCTTGTTCTGTTGTCCATTGTCCCAAAGCCGCAAGATGATTCATCAAAGCCCGATGACTAAATGCCTTCTGTGCAACAGCAATATTCTCATCTTTTCCAGCCCATGCTTTTAAAGCAGCTGCTTGCAATGCTCGTCCATAAGAAAAAGTCAATTTCCAAGGCAATGCGCCCAAAGAATTCATGGCAGATAAATGCGCCGTTGCTTCCTGATCAGACTGTCCTCCAGAAAGAAAAGCAATTCCTGGAACAGCGGCAGGAACAGTCTGTTTAAGCACCTGGACGGTCTTTTCAGCAACTTCTTCAACAGAAGCGTTGCGGGCATCCTTTCCATCAATCACCATATTGGGTTTTAAAATCATCCCCTCCAAAAGAACACGAGCTTCAAACAATTCTTTAAAAACGGTCTGTAAGACAGCTTTTGTCACCTCAAAGCAGCGTGTAATGGAATGCCCACACGATGGTCCATCCATCAACACTTCGGGCTCAACAATCGGCACAATCTTGAACTCCTGACACAAAGCAGCATAGCGTGCAAGAGCTTGTGCGTTTTGTCTTATTGCGCCTCTTGTTGGCAAAGTGTGTTCATCAATAGCAATTACCGCACGCCATTTAGCAAAACGTGCTCCCAAAGCATAATAGTCTTTTAGCCGCTCACGAAGACCATCCAACCCTTCGGTAATTGTCTCTTGTGGAAAAGCGGCCAAAGGTTTTGCACCGGTATCAACTTTAATCCCTGGCAAAGCGCCTGCATCCCGAATAAGATCCGTCAACATTTTCCCAGTTGATGCTTTTTGCCGAATGGTTTCATCAAATAAAATAACCCCAGAGATGGCGCTTTCCATTGCTTCTTTTGTACTAAAAAGCATTTCACGATAAGCACGGCGTCTATCTTCATTGGATTCAACACCAATGCTTTCAAATCGCTTTCCAATGGTCGCCGTACTTTCATCTGCCGCCAAAATACCTTTACCCGCATGCACCAAAGCAAGTGCAATATCTTCAAGCCGTTCATTCATAAAAAATTCCTCTTTACTTTGTCTTAAAATTTCATTTTGTCTTAAAACTTCCAAAAGTGCGCAACACGTTAAACACCCTTAAACGACCGTATAGTTTTTCTTTAACCTTCTTCTTCAAAGAAGCCCTCTAAACCTGCATAAGGGCAAGAATTCCAGGCAGAACCTTACCTTCCATCCATTCTAAAAAAGCCCCTCCAGCAGTCGAGAGATAAGTAAAATCATTGGCAACACCAGCATGATTAAGAGCAAAAACTGTATCGCCCCCTCCCGCAATTGAAACCAACTTTCCCGTCAAACTACGTTCTGCTGCATGGCGTGCAACTGCAATGGTCCCCTTATCAAAAGGAGACATTTCAAAAACACCAAGGGGTCCATTCCACACAAGAGTAGCAGCTTTATCTATCACAGTATTGATATGCGCAATAGAGCGTGTCCCAATATCCAATATCATGCCATCTTGTGGAATATCTTCAATGTCATAAAGACGATGCGGTGCATCTTTTTCAAAGCGAAATCCAACGACAGCATCCTGAGGAAGCAGAAGGGTACATTGACACTCTTGCGCTTTTTTGATGATTTTTTTTATCGTGTCCATCAGCGCATGTTCACACAGTGACTTACCAACAGACACACCTTGCGCTGCTAAAAAACTGTTAGCCATGCCCCCACCAATCACGAGATGATCAACCTTTTCCACCAAATGATTGAGCACAAAAAGCTTGCTGGAAACTTTCGCTCCTCCCACAATGGCAACCACAGGGTGTGTTGGATTGCCAAGTCCTTTTTCTAACGCCTGCATCTCACCTTGCAAAGAGCGCCCTGCATAAGAAGGCAACAAATGCGTTATTCCCTCCACCGAAGCATGGGCACGATGAGAAACTGAAAAAGCATCATTGACATAGAGATCCCCATTATGAGCCAAAGCTTCCGCAAAAGAACAATCATTCTTTTCTTCACCAGCATAAAAACGAACATTTTCAAGCAGTAAAACACCCCCATTTTGTAATGACTCAACCGCAACCTGCACCACCGAACCGATACAGTCAGGAACAAAAGAAACAGGCTGATTAATGATCTTTTCCAGCACTTGCACAACAGGACGGAGTGAAAACTCTGGCTCTACCTTTCCTTTGGGGCGACCACAATGAGAAAGCAGAATAAGTTTAGCACCCCGCTTTTGTAGCTCAACGAGTGTCTCTTTATGTCGCTCTAAGCGTGTCGTATCACAGACCTTGCCCTGCGCCATTGGCACATTAAAATCCACCCGCACAAGAACACGTTTTCCAGTGACATCAACATCATCAAGTGTACGAAACCCCATCACTGCTTCCTCTTCACTTTCCATTGTTTCAAATAAAAACGCATCCAACAACCCTGCCCACTTTTCTTTCCACTTATCCCCTCTTTGCTTTTACAAGAGATCCACGACAGCCCATCTCTCACCCTCTGCTTCTGAAAAGCCAAAGCTTTCATCATCAAATGTACAAAAGCCCACCATTGCTCTTAATCTTCATATCCCATTGTGGCAAACAAATGCATTGGCTCAACTTGATCTCTATTAAAGCTTCCTTTTACTTCTAGGCAAAAGAATTTACATCTCCTAATTTTCTGACGTTTTCTCAAAGAGTGTCTCGTTCAGATCTTACTTTTTCAAAGTTTACTCTTTCATGCAGCTTTTAAAAGCACGTATTGACCCAGTATTAAAACAAAACACACCATCAATTTTTCAATAGTTTCTTCTCTCTAGCGCATGAGAACAACAGCCTCTATCTGTTGTTCTCAAAATTGTACAAAAATGAGACTTTTTCCTATAAAAAGGAGGACCCTGAGGTCCTCTTATATTGTCTTAGCAAAAGCCACAGCCGTATCACTCATACGGTTAGAAAAGCCCCATTCATTATCATACCAAACCAAAACGCGACAGAGCTTACCATCAATCACTTTTGTTTGATCATTGTGGAAAATAGCTGAATGAGGATTATGATTAAAATCACAACTCACGAGTTTTTCTTCTGTATAATCCAAAACGCCCTTCAAAGGACCTTGTGCAGCAATAGCAATGGCTGTATTAATTTCTTCAATTGTTGTGGAACGCTTAGCGGTAAATGTCAAATCAACCACAGAAACATTAGGGGTCGGAACACGAATCGATACACCATCAAGCAATCCCTTTAATTCTGGCAAGACCAATCCCACAGCTTTTGCCGCTCCTGTTGAGGTAGGAATCATAGAAAGAGCTGCCGCACGTGCACGATAAAGGTCACGATGCATTGTATCCAACACAGGTTGATCACCCGTATAAGAATGGATTGTTGTCATAAAGCCCTTTTCAATGCCCACCGTGTTGTGCAAGACTTGTGCAACAGGCGCCAAACAATTGGTTGTACAAGAAGCATTTGAAACAACGCGATGCTCGCTGCTTAAAGATTGATGATTAACCCCATAGACGACCGTAAGATCTGCTCCTTCAGAAGGCGCAGAAACAAGAACACGCTTTGCCCCCGCATCCAAATGAGCACTTGCTTTATCACGCGCAGTAAAAATGCCCGTACATTCTAAAGCAATATCAATATCCAAATCTTTCCAAGGCAATTGAGCAGGATCACGCTCTGCGCATACCTTTATTAAACCACTCCCCACATCAATGGCATCCCCTACCACCTTAACGGTCCCAGGGAAACGCCCATGAACTGAATCATAGCGCAACAAATGGGCATTTGTTTCCACCGATCCCAAATCATTAATTGCGACCACTTCAATATCTTTCCGTTCACTTTCCACAAGTGCACGTAAAATATTGCGACCAATACGACCAAACCCATTAATTGCAACACGAACTGTCATTTCACATGTTTCCTCATCAATTTTTTAAGCACAACATTTAAAATACAATAAATGGGTATTTCACCAATCCCAAATCATTAATTCCCACAATGTCAATATCTTGATCACTCACTCACTTATCCACAATAATGCACAAGATCATCCAGAACACTGCACAGAATATGATGCCCTAAAACCACCCCATTCATGACAACACAAGCTGTCATTTTGTCTTTTCCTCTTTGATCTTTCCAAGCTCTTTTTCAACAGTGGCGACCACATTCTCACAAGTAATACCGAAATGCGCATAAAGGGCATCAATTGTTCCACTTGCCCCAAAGCCCTCCATACCAATAAACACACCATCACAGCCAATAAAACGGTCCCATCCTTGGGCGACAGCAGCTTCAATGGCAATTTTAATCGGCGCATCTCCAATGAGAGCACGCTGATAGGAGAGAGATTGTTGAGAAAAGAGTTCAAAACAAGGCACAGAAACCACACGCGTTGGAATGCCTTTTTCTTCTAACACCGCATGTGCCTCCACCGCAATTTGCAATTCTGAACCAGAAGCAAACAGCGTCACTTGTGCATCATCGCTAGCTGTTAGGAATTCATAAGCACCGAGCATACAGAGATTTTCTTCTTCATACTCTTGACGCAAAAGCGGTAGATTTTGTCGACTCAAAGCCAAGGTAGAAGGCGTTTTGCGTGCTTTCAAAGCCAATTGCCAACACTCAACTGTCTCCATAGCATCAGCAGGGCGGAACACAAGATGATTAGGCATTGCGCGCAGGCAAGCCAAATGCTCCACGGGTTGATGGGTAGGACCATCCTCACCAAGACCAATGGAATCATGAGTCATGACATAAATCACCCGCAATCCCATCAAAGAAGAGAGCCGCATAGCGGGACGCATATAGTCAGAAAAGCATAAAAAGGTTCCCCCATAAGGAATAAAGCCGCCATAAAGGGCAAGACCATTCATCACGGCTCCCATTGCATGTTCGCGAATTCCATAATGCAGATAGCGCCCTGAAAAATCTTCAGCAGAGATACTTTTCATCTGGCTGCTTTTTGTATTATTAGATCCGGTTAGATCAGCCGAACCACCAATGGTCTCAACAACGACTTCATTGATCACTTCAAGAGCCATTTCCGAGGCTTTACGCGTAGCAACAACGGGGCGCTCTTCAACCAGTTTTTGTTTATAAGTATCAATAGCGCCATCAAATCCACCCACGAGATCGCCTCGCATCAATCTTTCGAACTCCACACGCTCTGAGACAGGAAGATCAGCAAATTTTGCTTCCCACTTTTGACGTTTTTTAGCAGCATTGAGACTAGCCAAGCGCCAACTATCGAGAATATCGGCTGGAATAACGAAAGGCTCAGCCTCCCACCCTAAAGCGATACGGGTTTCAGTGATTTCTCGTGCGCCCAAAGGGGCTCCATGAACTTTATTAGTCCCCGCTTTATTTGGCGCTCCAAAACCAATTGTTGTTTTACAAGCAATCAAAGTTGGTTTATCGGAATTTTGTGCCGCCTCAATAGCCCGTGCAATTGCTGCTTGATCATGCCCATTGATTTTATGTGTCTCCCAACCAGAAGCTTTAAAACGCGCAATCTGATCAGTACTATCAGCAAGTGAAATCTCTCCATCAATGGAAATATTATTATCATCCCACAACACAATAAGCTTATTGAGTTTCAAATGACCAGCAAGGGAAATCGCTTCTTGAGATATTCCTTCCATAAGGCATCCATCGCCCACCAACGCGTAAGTGTAATGATTGATGAGATCACCAAAACGGGCGTTTTGCAAACGCTCCCCAAGAGCCATTCCCACGGCATTTGCCAACCCTTGTCCAAGTGGTCCAGTGGTTGTTTCGATTCCCGCCACATGCCCATATTCTGGATGCCCAGCAAGCTTTGCCCCTAATTGGCGAAAATTTTTGAGATCCTCAAGAGAGAGATCCTCATAACCAGAAAGATACAAGAGAGCATAAAGCAACATAGACCCATGCCCCGCCGATAACACAAAACGATCACGGTTAGGCCAGCGAGGATTTTTAGGATCATGAGCAAGGAACTGTGTATAAAGAACCGTAGCAATATCGGCTGCCCCCATTGGCAAGCCCGGATGACCAGAATTTGCTTTTTCAATCGCATCAATAGCAAGAAAACGGATAGCATTGGCCATCTGATTCTGTTGGTGGGTATTTGTCATGAATAATTGACCATTTCGTTAAATACGTTATTCTGTTGCTTTTTCCGTATTCTCTTAAAACTCTCAAGAAATACTATTTTAACCATTAGCGTGAGACTTTTTGCCACCACTTTAATAACATTAACAACATTCCCCTCACGCGTCCTGTATATCCATGTCATTTATGCCAATACGCGCAAAAAATCCAGCTTTTAATTTATATCCATCCCCTGCTTTGCTTGCTAAAATATCCTACATACTTAAAAATAAAACGCACACAATACAAGATTGAAAGTGATTCGTTTTTGCATAACACATTGATAAAGGATAAAATTACCCAAAGGATAAAAGCAATGAACCAAGAAACGACGGTTCTACAAGATGCTCTAGAGCACCTAGAAAAAGCACTTAGAACTTTAGAGATCACCATAATAAACCGCAATGCCGTTATTGATAAAAATAACGAATGGGAAGAAGAAATTCAACGAATGAATGCTGACCGCAGCCATCTTGCCCAAGCGCTTGACAAAGCTGAAGCCCAAATTGAACGCTTAGAGTCCGTAAACAAAGAAGTTTCCAAACGTCTTATTAAAGCAATGGAAACAATTCGTGTTGTCATTGATAGATAAAGGTTTGAATGTATGGAAACTGTTTCCGTTACCATTGATGGTAAAATTTATCGCATGGCTTGTGATAAAGGACAAGAACGTCGTCTTATCGCGCTTGCTGCTCAATTGGATCAATATATCACACATTTAAAGAACAATTTTGGTGAAATTGGCGACCATCGTTTATCGGTTATGGCTGGCATAATGATTATCGATGAAATGGAAGAAATAAAACGAGAAAATAAAAAACTACAAGAAGACTACAATGCTCTTTTACGACTCCACAACGAAAGAGACCGCACCATGGGGAAAATTATGCGTGACACCACACAACGCATTGAAAATCTCACCAACCAATTGCTCAAAGATGATCAAAACAGCACAAGCTTTCAAGAACAAGAACAGGAAGATTTCTAAAAGTCCATCAGCGCGTAACAAACCAGTAATTTGACTTGTCCGCCACACCTCACAGGATAAAAACTCTTAAACCCACACCAGTCTGTAAATGGTCCGGTTTTTTATAGAGAGGATTCCAGCTACTCACCACTTATGGGATTAACTTAAAACTCAACAAAAAAACCCGACTCTGAATATTTCACCCCTGCACAAACACCTCTTATATCAAGGAGGCAACCTTATATCACCATCCTTCAAATGAGATGCCTTTTAACAGCGCAACAAGATAACAAAACCAACATCATTGTAAAAAAAGTCATATAAATGACAACAGAAATAAACAAATAAAGCATCCTTCGAGAAAAAGAACTCTATTCATGTTCCCTATAAATGCATACCAAAAGTCCTTTCCCTTAGATAAGATCAAGCAGATTCAATATATCTATCCAAAATATATTTAAAAAATAACCGTATCTATTATCCCGTAAAGCACCGCCATTTGATAATATAAGCACCATGGAGTCTTTGCACCTAGAATGTCCATCAGATGAAACCCACCTTAGAAGAACCGTATCATTTATAAACCAGCGTGAACTTTAGTATTTTCATCCTTTAGAGCAGGAAAAAAGCCAAACCCGAAGATTATGTTAATCTGAGACAACTTCAAACATCATAAACGACAATAATAAATCTTGAAAACACCCTCTACCAACATCTTTATCCTTATAACAAACAATCCATCCATATCTCTCTCCCCAGTCCTCAAAATCTCCACGCTTAATAAAAGAAAGAGCAAACCAGCACCATCATTATAACCGGCCCCCAATATTGCAACAGCCCCCTTGGCTCTTAAAACGATTCATAAGAGAGGCGCCTTTCTTGTACAGTTTTTACCCACAAGCCCCCCCACTTGTGACGTACAAGCATGACTTTTTAGGCACATAATTTTAATTTTATTCAATTCTGTTTGCAAAAGTTTAAAATGAGAAAAATTTCAAGGCTCTCATTCAAAAAGCAAAAGAATGAACTCTCATTATTAATGAACATCTCGCTCGTATAAACATCAATAAAGCAATCCCCACTATGCCTGCCTCAATGAAATAAAAGGGAGTCTCCCATTAAATGCCCTACCGTAAAAGCAGCTTCCTCAGAACTAAAACAAAATCAACAGACAACATCACCGCATCTGCTCCCATCCCCAAACCTGACAACCTAAAGCAACGCCTTGCTATCTTTACAATGGGAGATAAAAGAATAATAGGTCTATGGAAGCATTCACAAAAAGCGCACACGCGTTGTGTTTAAAGCCTGTTCAAAGGCGCATGAAAAAACACCATGCGTAAACGGCTCAAATCCCTTTCGTTCCATCTTGAGAGACAGAAGCAATACGCAAGAGATTTGTCGCTCCAGGCGTTCCAAGGGGAACACCAGCTGTCACAAGAAAGCGATCTCCCCCTTTGCAAAAACCTTCCTGAAATGCAATGGCTGCTGCACGATCAACCATATCCTCTAAATTCCGTGCATCTTGCGCAACCACACAATGAAGCCCCCAAACTAAAGCTAAACGCCGTGCTGTTTCCACAATGGGAGATAAAGCAATAATCGGTCTATTGGGACGTTCACGAGAGGCGCGCACCCCCGTTGTTCCTGAAGCCGTATAGGCAACAATAGCTGCTAATTCAAGTGTTTCAGCAATCTGACGCGCGGCAAGAGAAATCGCATCTGTTCCTGTTGATTCTGGTGCTGGATGTTGTGCCCCAACCTGAGCTGCATAAGTGTGATCTTGTTCGATTTGCCGCGCGATTCGATCCATCATAAGCACGGCTTCTTCAGGATAACGACCAGAAGCAGATTCAGCAGACAACATCACCGCATCTGTTCCTGCATAAACTGCTGTAGCAACATCCGACACTTCTGCGCGTGTCGGAACAGGAGATGAGATCATTGATTCGAGCATTTGTGTTGCCACCACAACAGGCTTTCCTGCTAAACGACAAGCTTTTATGAGCTCCATCTGAAGTGCAGGAACCCTTTCCAAAGGCATTTCCACTCCAAGATCACCCCGTGCAATCATAATACCATCGGATACATCAATAATTTTCTCTATATGCTCCAAGGCTTGAGGCTTTTCGATTTTAGCCATCAAAGACACCTTGCTTTTCGTCAATCGACGTACCGCTATAATATCTTCTGGACGTTGAATAAAAGAAAGAGCAACCCAATCAACAGGCTGCTGTAAAAGAGCCTGAAGATCCTCTTTATCTTTTGACGTCATCGAATCAAAAGGCAAAATTGTATCGGGAAAACTGACACCCTTTCGATCAGAAATACGGGTTCCAGCAACCACGCGACACTGTACAGAATGACCATCACAAACTTGCGCACGCAGTTCCAGTTTTCCGTCATCAATCAACAACCGATCCCCTGGTTTAACTGCCGAAAATACATCCTCATGAGGGAAAAAAACACGCTGTGCATCACCTGACACATCGCGATTATCTAACGTAAAGCTTTGCCCAACACGCAAATCTTCTTGACCCTTAGTAAAACGACCCACACGCAGTTTTGGCCCTTGAAGATCGACTAAAATACCAATGGGTCGCCGAACTGTTTTTTCAACTTCTCGTATAGACTTGACCAAATCAACCATCATATCACGGTCAGTATGGCTCATATTAAGACGAAAAACGTCTGCTCCTGCCCTAAAAAGCTTCTCAATCATTTCACTGGAAAAAGAAGAAGGACCAAGAGTCGCTATAATTTTCACTTTACGTGCACGTTTCACGGCGGAGCATTTCCTGAAAGAGAAGGGACAACAGAATTGTTTAACAAAGACTCATCCGTCAACTGTACCATCCAACTGGTTTGATTTCCGGTATCGATTTCTTTAAATTCAGCCTTTTGATATCCTCGAGGGAAACAATCATGAACCCCTTGAATGGTAAATTGGCTATCTTGCACACACATGGTTACAGAGCCTGCCCAGTTCCCTTTTTTTTGTGCCCCTTCCGCATAAAAATAATAAAACCGTGAAGCAAGTGGCCCCTCAATTAAGGTTTTACACTCCGTCACGGGTACCGTCCACCAGCCTTCGCTCACCCACCCTGAAAATGTACGATATCCAAGAGCAACCCCTACAGACTGTTGGGTTGTATTACAAACCCTAAAGTCAGCTTTTGCAAAAACAACAAGGGGAAACAAGAGCAAAATGCTCAAGAGAAAAACCTTTAATCCTTTTTGAAACACCCAATATCGTTTTTTTAAAATCACAAAACTTCCTCTATGATGTCAAATTCTCAAAACAAATTACACACTTCTTTTTCAAAAGCTTTTCAAGTCTAAAACGTATATTTTTATATTTTTCTTTTTATAGCCCTTTTATCAATGCATATATCTTAAAAATTTTACAAAATATTTAAAGTCAATTTGTAAAAAAACAGTGTAGCTTGATTTACTTTTTGTTTTTCAAGCTTTTTCAACATAAATTCGTCGTCGAAAAACAACTTAAAATATATAACTTGGAGAAAAATACAATGAACGATACAGTAACCGATCAAACACACGCTATATCCGTAAACCAATTACGCTCTTTTATCGAACGTATTGAACGACTAGAAGAAGAGAAAAAAACCATTTCTGATGATATTAAAGACGTTTACACTGAACTTAAAGGCTCTGGTTTTGATAGTAAAGCTGTTCGAAGCATTATACGGTTGCGTAAAAAAGAAGAGCACGAACGAATGGAAGAAGAAGCAATCATTGAGCTTTATAAAAATGCGCTTGGTATGAATTAAAATCATTGATACCATTGGAAATTTTCTTAAGAAAAGAAAACGCAAAATGCAAAAAAAAATGAATGTATAAAAATTTCACCCAACAATAAGCAGTTTGTGTAACTTGTAACGAGACTATCGGTCACAGAATACACAATATTGCAACAGCCCTCATATTAAAAGGATTTATACAGAGCATTTTTATCCTTGTCCTCCAATCATTTTTATCCACACAAACCCTCACTTGTACGCCAATCCAGTTTGTGATGTGCAAGAGAGGTGATTTTTATGATTAAACATCTATAGATTTGAAATGAGAAAGTCTTACGATATTGAGGACTCTCTTCCTTCAAATTGAAAAAATGAATGATGATGATAAATCAATTCATTATCTACGAAAAGAAACATATAAAGTGGTTAGCGGTTGAAATCCGCTAAATGAGAGTCTGAACTGTTTACAAAAGAAGAGGTGGTTAAGGATCTTCGTCTTTTAGGATAGGCAGAAATTCGGCATATTTACACATTTGATAAAAAGCCCCTTGATAGAACTTTTAACAAAACTTTATTCGAATCTATTAACGGGCTCATACAGATCATTGATTCGAGAGGTTAGAATGTGGTCTCTCCATTTTCCAGAAATCATCAAATAGTCTTTGGCATAGCCTTCTTTTTCAAAATGAAGGCGCTTTAATAAACGTTCACTTTTTATGTTCTCAGGTCTATAATTTTCCATCACTCTATGCAGATGATAAACATGAAAGATATGCCGTATTAGAGCCGATAAACTCTCAAACATGAGACCTTTGCCTTGTTGTTTTTCATCAAGAGAAAAACCAAGATGACAAGCTTGAAAAACACCACGAACCACATTTGTAAAATTCACAACACCAATGACTGTGTTTTCATTTTTTAATCGTAGGCATATCGGTATGCTTGTCCTTGTGCACTTTCACAAGCAAATGCATTAGCTCGTATTTCCCAAGCTGTTAGGCTGTGGTAACCATCAGATCTAACAGGTTCAAAAGGACGCAGATGATTCGCATTACGGAGGTAATAAGGAAGACAGTTCAGCTGCATCTTCTAAACCGATCAATGTGGAAATTGTTCGCTTTGTTTTAATTGCCATCATTTTCTCCTCCTCGAAATGTTACAATAACACGTTGGTTTATCCTAACAAATCATCATTTTTAAACTTAAATCATAACGTCGAATACAGTAAGCTTTCCCCATCACAACACTTCTCACGTTAGAATCAATGAAGATCATTTGCTTTTCCGTCAGAAGCGGGGTTGGTGCATTTAGGATATAAGGTAAAGATAAGGGAATGTTTCTTATGAATGCTCTCAAATTCCAAGGGGGCTGTAGCAACATTGGGGACTGGCAAAGTATGCAATGGAACTAGCGTACTTCTATATACGAAATTTTGAAAAAACTCACGGCAAAGATAGTTTTGTTTCTTTGCCTTGTAAACTCAGAGCATGCTTGTTTTGCGCTATCATATCACTGCACCCGCATACAAATCCCAATGACCATCACCTTGAAATGCTATATGTTACAGTGCGATCTAAAAAGTTTCTGCCATGACTCATCAACAACACTGTTCTCGCAAAATCAGCCATAAGATCTTGTAACAAATCCAAGAAAACGTGATAATGAATACAAATCTCTTAAAATGTTTTAGACATTACCGTGAACACGCTTCCATTTCTTCGCGTAAAATTTCAAGTTCTAACCATTCTTCTTCTTTTTGTGTGCAAGTATTTTTCTTTTTTTCCAACGCTGTTGATAAACGCTCAAAACGCTCTTTATCACTGCGATAAAGAGCTGGATCAGAGAGCTCTTGTTCAATTTTTTTGATTTCATTTTGCAAAACAGCAATTTCTTCAGGCAATCTTTCCAATGCATAAACCTGCTTATAAGACAATTTACCTCGTGTTTTTTTCTCCCGCACTATCAAGCTATGATCTGTTGATGAGTCCTGCTTTGAAAGCTCTCCCACATGAGATTTTGAAGGTGCTTTACGCTGCGATAATTCTGTTTTTTTTCGTTGTAAACTCAGAGCATGCTGGTTTTGCGCCATCATATCACTATAGCCGCCCGCATACAAAACCCAATGACCATCACCTTGAGGTGCCAACATATGCGTTACAGTACGATCTAAAAAGTCTCTGTCATGGCTGACCAACAATACTGTTCCCGCAAAATCAGCAATAAATTCTTGCAACAAATCCAAAGTTTCCATATCCAAATCATTGGTCGGTTCATCAAGTATCAAAAAGTTTGCAGGACGTGAAAGAAGTCGTGCAAGCATGAGGCGTGCTCTTTCTCCCCCCGAAAATTCTTTAAGGGGAGTGCGTGCTTGTTCAGGCAAAAATAAAAAGTCTTTCATATAAGAAACTACATGCCGCTCCAGCCCATTGATCACAAGAGTATCACCTCTTCCTCCCGTTAAATAATGCGCTAAAGTTTCTTCTTCATTTAAAATACGTTGCTGATCAAGCAATGCCATAGAAAGGTTATAGCCATGCCTCACCGTTCCACTATCCACGGCTTCTTGCCCAATTAATGCAGAAAGGAGCGTTGTCTTTCCGATACCATTGGGTCCTACCAACCCGATTCGATCACCACGCTGAATACGCAAAGAAAAATCTTTCACGATAATGCGATCACCATAGGATTTTGAAATTTTCTTTGCTTCAAGCACCAATTGCCCAGACTCATGACTTTTCGCTGCTGTCAAAAGTGCATTTCCAGGCTGCCCTTTATAGGTTTGATGACGCTGTCTTAAGTTTTTTAATTCGCCTAAACGCCGTACGTTACGCTTACGCCGTGCACTCACGCCATAACGCAACCATTGTTCTTCACGGGCAATTTGGCGCCCCAATTTATGCTGCTCAATGGCTTCTTCTTGCAACGCCTTATCACGCCAACTTTCAAATTCTGAAAAACGCTTTTCCAGTCTTTTGGTTGTGCCACGATCAAGCCATACCGTTGACCGCGTAACATTTTCTAAAAATCGCCGATCATGGGAAATCACCACAATCGCTGAACGCAAAGACGATAAAACAGCTTCCAGCCATTCAATGGTTGGTAAATCGAGATGATTGGTTGGTTCATCTAAGAACAAAATATCGGGGTTTGCAGCAATGGCCTGTAACAATGAAACACGCCGCTTTTCGCCTCCCGAAAGCGTTTCCAATTTTTCCGCCCCCGAAAACCCTAAATTTGTGCGAAGCGTATTGATCCACTGAACATCAGATATATCGTCCAGCCCCGCTTCCATATAAGCGTTAATATCTTCAAATCCTGAACAATCCGGATTTTGTGAGACATAACGGAGCGTCACTCGCGGGTGGCGAAAAATTTCGCCACCATGAGGCTCTAATATTCCTGCGGCAATTTTTAATAGGGTTGATTTTCCACAACCATTACGGCCAACCAGCGCGATACGCGCCCCCTGCTCAACCGATAAACAAGCTTGATTGAGCAAAGGCGTTTTTCCAAAATTTAAGAAAATGCGGTCAAGCCGCAGGAGCGGCGGCGCCATTAACGAACGCGGTGCGGACAAGGTGCTTTATACATCACCCCTCTTGCATCACGGTAAGCACACAATTGCCGTACAGGGACTCTTTGTGCACAAGGTGCTTGGTAAACATGCCCTCTACGACCACGATACGTGCACAATTGTGATGCCTGTCTTTGTTGTTTTCTTTGATTTGCAGCCGCACCTGTTACTGTTCCAGCCAAAGCACCAAATGCTGCACCGGTAAGTGCTGCTCCAGGAGTACTTCCAGCAATAGCAGTTCCAGCCAAAGCACCAATTGCTGCTCCTCCTACGCCGTAACGTGCAACGCGTTCATCGTTTGTGGTACAAGCGACTGAACTGAAACCAATGGCTGAAACAACAGCCACTTTAAAAATTGATTTTAACATATCAAAACCTTTCCTTCTCAAGATCAATACATAATATATCGTTTATGTCGGCACTTAATCACTAGGCCCCCCCCTGCCTTATTCAAAATATATTGGAAGAGCTTTATGGAATAGGCACAGACGCTAACAATATAGCTTTTCCAGAACCTAAATGGCAAGAAAAGGTTCCCAAAATACGGTTAGAAAGTGTTAAAGAAGAGCCAAATGACACATTTTTGTCACAAATTGGCCATTTTACCCCTGCAAGAGTTAAGCCTTTTAAATCAGAAAAACCGATAATACTAAACAAACATCCCTTAGGCAAATCATACGAACAAGGTCTTGGCAAAACCGGCCAGCCTTCTTCCAAACCGCTTGTCAACAACACTGAAATGCCCCTTTCAGCCATCACCAATGCTTGCGTCATATGAGAAAGGCTATGATCACTTCTTTCACCTCCCAAAGCACCGCACAAAATAAGCTTTTTAGCACCATTTTGCAGCGCTCTTTCGCAAGCTAGAGCACTATCTGTCATATCTTTATCAGAGGGAAAAATCTCACGCGGAACATGACTATATTCGCGTATTAAATTCTCATCCGATGAATCAAAATCGCCTAACCACAACTCAGGCAACACATTAAGCGCTGCCGCATGACGCATACCACCATCAGCAGCAATCACCCGACTGTTTTGAATTTGATTAAGCAAGCGATCAGTGATACAAACATCTCCATTTAACAATATCGTAAATGTTGTCATGCCATACTTTGCCTTTCACAAAATTTCCTTTATAGCGCACCCTTTTATCAGTGAGAGTCATTTTTTATAAACAAAAAGCGTGATATAGCCAAACGAATCCTTATCCCTGATGACTCTCTTGAAGAAACATACGATACAAAGATACAAATGCAATTTGCCAAATTACTCCGCAGAAACAATGTGCACCATGATCCAACGCACTCCATTTTTCAACGCAAGTTTCTTTTTCGCTCACGCCTGTATAAAGCAACTTTCATAAGTTTAACGTTTCTCCTTTCGGCTTGTCATACGCCCCTCTCTCAAAATGATAGGCTTTCTTCCACTTCTTCTAAAACGATCAAACGTACCAACAATCACAATATCTATGTCACATTAAGCGCTCTGCAACACCCACGTATTTTGCAAATGTATGGCGGCGCTTATTATGATGTAAAACTTGAACACCTTTTAGCAAAGATTGTCCGTAAACTGACAGTTGCATCCCATAGTTCTCATCAAAGCTATTCTGTAACCATTTTAAACTCAGAAAGTATTAACGCATTTGCGCTCCCCAATGGCGCGATCTACATCACTCGTGGTATGCTGGCATTAGCCAATGATTCTTCAGAAGTTGCAGCCATTTTAGCCCATGAGATAGCACATATTAGAGCCAATCATGGCATTTTACGCCTGCAAAAAGAAGCCCAATTAAAGATGGCAAATCACATATCTTCACATCTTCTTTCTTCTATTGGCAAAAAACTTCATAACCCTACGCAAAACAAGCAACAACTCGCGCAATTTTCCCGCAATCAAGAGCTAGAAGCTGATTCCCTTGCACTTGAAATGCTCCAACAAGCAGGATATGATCCATTTGCTTCACCACGCTTTCTTCAAACAATGGAAGCCTATAGTGCTTTGCGTAATATCTCCGGCACCCAAAATGCCTCTCTAGATTTTCTAGCCTCTCACCCAACCACCCCTCAACGCATTCGGCTTGCGATAGAAAAAGCGCGTAAAATAAGTAAAGGGAATAGTAAAACAACCGATCGCGATTCTTTTCTCAAAAGCATTGATGGCATGATTTTTGGAGGAGGATTTTATACAGGTTTTGTACGAGGCAACCAATTTATTCACCCACAGTTGCGCATAGCTTTCTCTGTTCCAAACAATTTTACAATAGAACATTCAGCACACACTGTTTGGGCCAGTGGACCAGATAAAATTGCGATTCGTTTTGATGCTATTCCGCATCCTGCTGGAATATCTGCGAGTGATTATTTGAAAAGCGGCTGGATTATCGGGCTAGACCAATCATCTATCCGCCCCATCACAATTCAGGGACTCCCCCATCAAGAATTTACGCGTCAAGGATTCCAAAGCCAAAGTTTACTTGGAGCACGAGCCCATGCTACCAATGAGCAATGGCAATTTGATGTAGTTGTCATTCCATTCAACAACCACATCTTTCGTTTTCTGACAGCCGCCCCACATAATTCTCAAAATTTTGTAGAGGTTGCCCAAAAAACGCTACAAAGCTTTCATTCTCTTTCATCTTCACAATTAAAAAAACTGAAGCCCTTAAAAATCCGTGTTGTCCGCGTTAAACAAGGAGAAAACGTTGCAAACCTAGCCAATAAAATGCAACACACACCAGATAAAGAAAAACTCTTTCGCATCCTCAACGCCCTCTCACCAACACAAACTTTATCCGCAGGTACAAAAGTGAAAATCATTACAGAATAAGCCTTTTTTCTCATCTGCTACAGTTTTGATTCTTTTCTATCTGTATGACTCCCTCCCCCTTAAAGCATATTCACAAATGAAGAGGGACATTTCAAAAACCAATTTCATCATACCTTCATACGACTCCGTTTGATACATACTTCCTCGAACTAATATCACCCCCAATCTTCCTCTGTTCATCAATAGCACCAAACACATCCCCAAGGAGGCATATCCCTAGACAAATCTGGCAATCCTCTAAATCCAACTTCATCATACTCTCATATACCCCCTTACTTATACGTTCTCTCTCTTCCTCCCACAAAGCCTTTCACTGCTTATATATCGTAAGCATCTTCTGAATGAACCGTAAGAAGAGCAGAACGCAATTTCTGCAAAGCCCGAGCTTCAATTTGACGCACGCGCTCTTTTGATATTCCTAACTTTTCACCCAAAACTTCGAGAGTTGCACCCTCTTCATTTAAGCGACGAAAGCGAATAATTTCCAACTCCCGTTCATTGAGAATTTGTAACGCGTCGTAAAGCCATTGTGTACGCCGTTGACCATCAATTACTTGCTCAATTAAAGCATCAGGAAGAGGACTATCATCCACCAAAACATCCATCTTAGCAATGGGATTATCACTGTTCTCAGAAACAGAAACACTCAAGGAATTATCAGAACTGGAAAAACGAAAATCCATCGTTTCAACATCGCGCACGGAAACGCCAAGCTTTTCAGCGATTGTGCGAAAAATATCCTGTTTTGACAAAGCACTATCATCTTGTATCAGCTTTGCACGCAAACGCCGAAGATTAAAGAAAAGTGCTTTTTGCGAAGAACTAGTTCCCCCTCGAACGATTGACCAATTTCGCAAAATATAATCTTGAATAGAAGCGCGTATCCACCACGTTGCATACGTTGAAAAACGCACTTCCCGATCAGGTTCAAAACGTGCAGCTGCTTCCAATAGTCCCACATACCCTTCTTGTACCAAATCCCCCAATGGCATTTTGAAACGTTTAAAACGGTTAGCAATAGCAATCACTAAACGCATATGAGCTGCTGCAATTTGATGCATGGCATCATCATCACGTTTGTCTTTCCACCGCAGAGCCAAATCATGCTCTTTTTGTCGTTCAAGATAAGGCGCTTGCATAGCAGAACGCATCATATTACGTCCTAAGCTTTTGTCTGCATCGCTATAATTTTTGCTGCTTTTATAAACAGCATTTGAAAGATTACCCATAATAACCCCTTGCGATTAAAATTATCAAAATTGATTTGGCAACGACATCATTGTTCTTTGCTTAAAAAGAACGCAAAAGTTGTTAACTTCTGTATCCACTACTTTAACGTGTATTTTTATAATCGCAATTGTTTTTTTTTACTGTCATGGTAAAATTTCTTGTCATAAGACACAATTTCACCTGCAAAATGCCTTTACAATATGCCTTTTAGCCTATGAAATATTTGAAAAAACTTTCTCTTCGCTTTTCATGACAAAACAGCAAAAAAAATAAAATGATCATGTAAAACAAAAGCTGTTTATTAATAACCGGTTCTGTTTCCTTTTAAATTGAAGAATTTATTTATGCTTTCATCTTTACAATACAACTAATAAGTGTAATTTGCAAATATAAAGCATCCAAACTGAATGAAAACTGAATAAAAAAAGAATCATCCAAGTTTTAAAGGCGCAAAAAGAAACAGCAAAAAACGACAAGAGTGATTGAAGCAAACGCAACAAACATGTTAAAGAAAAAGAAGCATTATGAAATTGTCGCAAAAAGCTTTTGACCAATTTCGCACTGAGAAAGAAAATGATCATGGATAGCAAGATTGTTCAACAGGATGAAATTCTTCAAGATGATATTCTCATTGAAAAACACGGAAGGGGTAAATTTGAAGGTTTTCGTTTTTATGCCAACAAAAACAGTACCGATCAAATAGCTGAGAAGCAAATTTCAACAGAGAATGAAAATTTGATTCTTGCTTTTTCCAAACGTGCAACACGTTTTTGTGCTTGTGCAAATGGAGATTTTACCCTCGGTTCTGATGGAATTGTGCGCTGGATTGGTCAGCCCGTAGGACAGCTTGTAGCAACAGAAGATTTTTTCAAACCAAAACTGATTGTTTTAGCAGATGAACAACTCACAGGAGAATCCCGCGATAACGTTGTGAAACGATTAGAACGCTTTGTCACCTTTCATTTTGAAACGACTTTAAAACCTCTATTTGATTTGCGTAATGCTGATAATTTAACGGATTCAACAAACAGTCTTGCTTTACAACTTTTTAACTCTTTAGGGATTTTACCACGCCGCGAAGTCTTAGACATTGTCAAAGAACTTGCGCAAGAATCACGTGCCGTGCTTCGGCGTCTAGGTGTGCGTTTTGGCGCTTTTCACATCTATGTTGCCGGAATGCTTAAACCTGCTCCGGTTCAAGCCATTACTCTCCTGTGGAATCTTCAAAATGCGGGACAAGATCAAGCTGGTTTGGGTGAAATTTTGTCAGCATTATCTGCTGGTCGAACCTCTTTGATTGTTGACCCTACCTATAACCGCCAATTTTATCAATTAGCCGGCTACCGAATCTTAGGACAACGTGCTGTACGGATTGATATTTTAGAACGTCTCGCCAATCTCATCCGCCCCGCACTGCATTGGAAACAAGGAAGTGATCCCAAACCCGATGGCGCCTATGATGGCAAAAGTTTTTTTGTTACACCAGCCATGATGTCCATTCTTGGGGCTAATGGAAACGATATGGAAGAAATCCTCAAAGGACTTGGTTATCAATCGTACAGCATAAGCAATACTGTTTTTGAACAAAATCTCCTTGCACACCAAACCTCTTCCCCTATCAATGAGACAATGCAAGATGTTCCCGCAGCAGAATGCGTTGGCAGTCAATGGAAAACAATAAGCGATTCAGAAACAACACAAGAAGAAAAAAATACCTCATACCCAAATACTTTATCCTCTGGTATTGAAAAACATCCCCATAAAACCAATCGTTTACCGGCGGCTGAACCTGTTGGGAATTTTGCCAAAACCCCTCTCCCTACAGAAGAAGATAAAGTTATTTTACTATGGCATTATAGACATCAATTTCATCACCACGCGCAAAAAAAACGTGATAAATTAGGAAATAAGTGGCAAAATAAATCGAAGAGCGCTGTAAAAAAAGGGGAACACACAAATGAAAATTCCCCTCAAGAAGCGCTATCACAAACAAAACGCTCTCATAAGTTCCACAAATCCCAAGGCAAACATGCAAATCATAAGCCTTTTCAAAAAGAAAAGCGCCTTAATCCTGATTCACCTTTTGCAAAACTAGCTATACTACGCGATCAACTCACCAATCATAAAAACACGCACACACTTTCCTCTAAAGAGAATTAAAATAACAAATGGAGTTTGATCTTGACCCACGTAGTAACCGACAACTGCATTCACTGCAAATATACGGATTGCGTTGAAGTCTGCCCTGTTGATTGTTTTTATGAAGGGGAAAACATGCTTGTTATCCACCCAGACGAATGCATCGATTGTGGTGTTTGTGTGCCAGAATGCCCAGCAGAAGCGATTTTACCTGATACAGAACCAGGATTAGAAAAGTGGTTAGAACTTAATCTTCATTATGCAGACAAATGGCCTAATCTAACCACCCAAAAAGATCCTCTTCCTCAAGCAAAAGAAATGGATGGCGTTCCAAATAAATTAGAAAAGTATTTTTCAGAAAATCCAGGAAGCGGCGAAGAGTAATGATACAGTGTACACCCTCCTCCTCCAACAATTGAAAGACTTCTCTTGTAAAAATAAAAAAATCCTTAAGCGAAATGATTGATTCTTTGGAAGTTTGATGTTAATGTTATTTTAACATGATCATCTTTCTAAGTATTTTTCTTTGCTTTTTATAGTAAAGCGATGTATTTTTTTTGGATTTAAAAGTACTCGGCTTTTATGCTCGCTTAATTGGTACAATATACTTGGTTAAAGAAAACTCAACCCTCAGGTTTATAACCTGTTTTCCGATACATTTGTTGATCATAAGGGAGTAAACTAAAATTATGGCATCCCAACATGGAACGTCTTCCAAGACCAAAGAATTTGCAACCTCTGAATATATCGTCTACCCTACGCATGGAGTAGGACAAATTATAGCGATTGAAGATCAAGAAGTTGCAGGACATAAATTAAAACTTTTTGTCATTCATTTCGCGAAAGATAAGATGGATGTCAAAGTCCCCATTGCAAAAGCCCTTTCCGTTGGAATGCGTAAATTATCTGCTAGTGATTCTGTCGACCGCGCCTTAAAAGTTTTACGTGGAAAAGCACGCGTTAAACGAACCATGTGGTCACGTCGTGCGCAAGAATATGATGCTAAAATCAACTCAGGAGATCTTATTTGTATCGCCGAAGTGGTCCGTGATCTTTTCCGCTCTAATCTACAGCCTGAACAATCTTACTCTGAGCGCCAACTTTATACAGCTGCTCTTGAAAGAATGGCCCGCGAAATTGCGGTTATTAATAGTCTTTCTGAAACAGAAGCTATCAATCTCATAGAGATGCATCTCTCCAACAAACCGAAACGCGAATTTAAAACTGAGAGAGAAGAAACAGATGAAAGCAGTAAAGCTGTCTACGCTGCATAACACACTCTTTCATCATAATGAGATATTTTGATAAAACCAGCTTTTGCTGGTTTTATTTTTTTAACATCCTCTCTGCCCTTAAGGACAAAGTTTCTTAACCTGCGCCAACCTATAAACAATCTAACTTTTCGACAAATTCCTTCTCCCTATCTGCTTGCTTCATAGATAACAAATTGATTAATCATCATAATCTAGCATTATTCATATTAAATTAGAATCTTGAGTATCGTAAGATTTCTCATTTCAAATTTCTCTCATGTTGAATCAATCAAAATCACTTGCTTTTCGGTCGCAAGCGGAGCTGATCTGTGAGTAAAAACTGTACAAAAAGAGCTAGTAGAACCGTCTCAAGCACCAAAGGATATACCAACATTGGAATCTGGCAAGATGTGTAAGGATGCGGGCTTGCTTTTTCATTAAGCGTAAAGATCATAGTGCCGTTTATACACTGCACCGAAACTTTACCATTTACCCTTCTACAAAACCATTATAACATTCAAAAACGCCGTCATAAAATGGATGCAACAAATATTTCTTTTAAAAAAACGCGTGACAGTACAACATAAGCATATTTTGTCTTGGGCGCTTATTTTGCATGAGAGGCGTTCCCCCATTAAAGAACGCGATAAACAAAAGCACGAACTAAACCATCATATCCATTCTGTAAAAGGCATTTCAAATACTTTTGAAAGCTGTAAAGCTAACTTAAAAAATAACAATACAAATGAGCGTTGATATTGCCCCTTGCAACTTCATATTTTTCCAAAATGAGGTTATATTCTCATTTCAGAGATTACGAGATATACGCAATATTCTTACTCCAATCGGACATACAAAATCTAAAACGATTCATAGAACTCTTAAAAGTCTTAACCTCTGTTTTAAACAGACCGCTAAAGATTAGATATTGATGAACAGATAACAAAAAAATCACAAACTTAGGTAAGCAACACCATAAAACCATTCATAAACCAGCGATGAACTGGAGAGTCATACCGGCTTTGATAAAATACTTCGCTCAACCCCATACATAAAACATCTGGTTTTAAGTTTACTTATTTTTACAAGCTG
The DNA here is from genome assembly GCF_042194215.1 of Bartonella sp. MR100HLJHH. Taxonomy (NCBI): domain Bacteria; kingdom Pseudomonadati; phylum Pseudomonadota; class Alphaproteobacteria; order Hyphomicrobiales; family Bartonellaceae; genus Bartonella; species Bartonella sp. MR100HLJHH. Next base: position 64,616 of record NZ_JBHIMR010000002.1, on the reverse strand, counting down.
TTCGTAACAAATCCCTTATATTCACAAAAATAAGAAAAAATATATGGACAATTCTTAGTTCAAAAATATAAAAAGAAAGCGTGATATTCATAGAAAAGTCTCATGTGCCTTTATCATCAAAAGCACTAAAGATTATTGAATGTGTACACCTTCTGTCTTGTAACGGTTTTCTCTTTTCTGCTCATAAGAAAACACGCTGGAATCAGCATACACTAACCCCCAATATTACAAAAATCCTTACATTTGAAAGTATTCATTATAGACATTTTGTCCTTTCTTATAGAGTTTTTACCCACATACCAGCCCCACTTATGACCGAAAAGCAAGTGATTGCCATTGATTCAACATGAGCGAAATTTGAAATGAGAAAATCCTACGATAGATCTTTCATTCAAGACGCAAAAAAAACGAATGATCTTTATAAATCAATGTGATGTAAATCTCTATTTTTTTATGGGGAATCACATGTCACAATATAAGCCTATAGACAAACCATTGCCTTAAATATTCTCATAAAAAACACCGGTATGCTTAAAGCCTTACATGGGTCAACCACCTTAAACGACGATATTTTACGGTTTAATAGGATTCCCTCTACAGTCAATAAAAATTAAGTGCGATACAAAATGATTCCATTACTGACCTAACTTATATCAATACCCCAGCTCTTAACGAAATCATCATAAAAGACACTGACACAAGCAATCCTTTATAGCCTCTCAAAAAAACAAAAAAATCATCTCCCACAATAGAATCATTTTTCTATGGCCAAGCCTTACACATGTTCTCAAGAAAAAGCGAAAATACACGCTCCAAACGTGCATTCACTCATGAATCAAAAGAAGTTTACTACTGGA
>NZ_JBHIMR010000002.1:0-63659 GCF_042194215.1 Bartonella sp. MR100HLJHH | reverse complement strand
AAAGAGATAAAACGCTAAAGTTTTAACCACTAAAACGGAACGCCCGCGATACATTCCCGTTTTCAAATCAATGTGATAAGGGCCACATAAGGACACCTCAACATCCATCTTAAAGCGAAAATGCACGCCACAAACGTGCATTCACTCATGAATCAAAAGAAGCTTACTACTGGAAAAGAGATAAAACGCTAAAGTTTTAACCACTAAAACGGAACGCCCGCGATACATTCCCGTTTTCAAATCAATGTGATGAGGACGACGTAATTCACCAGAATTTTTATCTTCGATATAAGTCGGCGCCTTCAGAGCATCAGCCGAACGGCGCATGCCCCTCTTCGCTGGAGAGGTTTTTCGTTTAGGTACAGCCATAAAAAGACACTCCAAATCCATTAAAACAGAAAAAGCAATGTCAAAAATGACAATGCTTCATTTAAAAACACCATAAAATTTTAAGATGTTATACACTGATAAACAAGAAGAGGCAATGTCAAAATGCTCCTCCTCTTACCAAAAATGACCTTCTTTTTATCAAAAATGATGTCAAAATGATCAAATGAATATCAAAAACACCGCAAAATTTGAAAATTTTATACGCCAATGAAAGCATTCTCATAAGACCTTCATTCAATTTTTATTTGGCTTAAAAAGGGATTTGCACATACAATAGAGATACGGATAAAAAGAGAAATTGATTTTTAATAAAAAACGACGCCAATTTATGAAAACAAGAAAAAGCGACAACATTTCTCTTTAAAACTTCGTAATTTCATTTTTGTAAAAACAAAGGAAGCAAGAATGCACGAATTTACTACCCTTCTTGCAAAACATGGACACACCGTTGAAAAGCGGCTTGATACCCTGTTAAGTGATCAAATCCAAAATGGTGAAATTTCACGCCCTAAAAACTTAATCAAAGCCATGCGCTATGGCGTGCTGAACGGTGGAAAACGCCTGCGTCCTTTTCTTGTGATTCAAAGCGCTGCACTTTTTGATATCCCTGTAGAACATTCTCTTGATGTTGCATGTGCCTTAGAATGTATCCATTGTTATTCGCTCATTCATGATGATCTTCCCGCTATGGATAATGATATACTCCGGCGTGGAAAACCCACCGTCCATATAGCATTTGACGAAGCAACAGCAATTCTAGCAGGCAATGCTCTCTTAACATTTGCCTTTGAAATCATTGCCCATAAAGCCAGTACTTTATCTACAGACATTAGAATCAAACTGATCACGTCTCTTGCACAATCGGCAGGACTTGGCGGTATGTTAGGTGGACAAATGCTGGACCTTGCAGCTGAAAAAAAACCGCAAGGAAGTAGTGACATCATCACTCTACAACACATGAAAACAGCAGCCTTGATAAGCTTTGCTTGCCAAGCAGGCGCCATCATTGGCAATGCATCTAAAGAATTAACCGAAAAGCTTACTGATTTTGGTACCTATCTTGGTTTAGCCTTTCAATTAACCGATGACCTTCTTGATGTCACCGCCAACACGCAAACCCTAGGAAAAACTGCTGGGAAAGATGAAACGGCACAAAAAGCAACTTTTGTTCATCTTTATGGCATTGAAGAAACCCAAAAAAAGCGAGATACACTTATCAGTAAAGCAGAAGCATTCTTACATCCTTTTGGCGCTAAAGCACTCCCCCTCCAACAAGCAGCACACTTTAGTGCAAGACGCAAAAATTAAACTTCATCTGCTCCATTGCACATAGTGTAAAACATCACCTTTGTTGAATGCATAATAGACTTTTCAAAGAAACGTTACCATTAATCTCCATTATAGTCCTTATCATGAAATGGGTGCGACAAATCTTGAGAGGGATTTCATTAAAACAAACCGCGTGAATTTATAACACAAGTGCATTCTGGGTATCCCATTTTGCATGAAAAATACCTTCCATTAAAGAATGAACGAAAGAAAATGTGAAACAATGCGCAATCACCATGCTTTAAAAGATATTACCGTGGATGCTTTAAAGCCGAATAAAAACGATCAAAAAGAAGAAAACTCGTTTTCTCCTTCATGTCTTTAATCTTCTAACGATAAGGCAAAAAATAAACAGGATAAGTATCAAACAAGGCATTTTATAAACCCGTAAAAAACAATAAAAGAAGTACAATGCCCTAAGTAAATGCCCTCAGTAGAGAATCGTAATTTTTATGCCTTTCCACGCTATCTTGTTATAGAAGATCAAATATGGTTACATTCTGTAAATTCACTCGTGTATTGCTTGATCTCTAAAAACACTTTTACAAAAGTACTCGTTGTTTAGTTCAAGCATCATTTTTTTGAAGCCCGTATTTAAAATATCAGAAAAAAATGAACACAATGGCTATTTTGATTTTTATGCCACCCTCAAAGAACAAAGTTTTTTAACCCAATCTGCTCTGTAAACAGTCTAGATTCTTAACCGAGTAAGTTCCTCTAGCTTTCCACGCATGCGATTCACTTAAACTAAAGACTCGATAAACAAGACTTAAGAATATTCACCATGCAATTTTTAAAATATTTAATGTGTCAAACAGACAACCTTCACCTCCCCTCAAATGACAGTGTATTACGGCATAATAGGATAAATAAAGTCATCAATTTCAATAGAACGAAAGACCAAAGCAGTATTATTACTAATCTCTCTTTTCTTCGCAAAAAAGCTACAAATAATTTATTTATAATGATAATTCAGCGTTATTCATATTGAATTAGAACTCTGAATACCGTAGGATTTTTTCATTTCAATCTGTGTATGTTGAATCAATCAAAATCATTTGCTTGCACCTCACAAACGGAGAAAGCCGCGTGGGGAAAAACATCAAAGAACGGATTAAAAAATACCTCTTATGAATCGTCTCAAGAGCCAAGAGCTGTAGCAACATTAGGGGACAGCAAAGTGAATGATAGTGTCGGCGCGCTCCTTCAAAAGTAGAAACATTTTTACAAAACTATGGAATAATTTCAATTTAATAATAATCACGATCACTGTAGAACTTTAATTCGTCACGCTCTTTATCTCGTTTATTCAATTCATCGCATAAAAAGAGAATTGATAAGATTAAACAGAGAATGATCATTAAAACAGAAAGATAAAAAAGGCCTTATTATTAATATAATAGCGCAATTTAATTTATAATAAGTACTTTTTTCAAGCTAAGTGTAAATTTCCTCCTTTAAGTGAAATTTTCTTATTAAGATGAAGAGCATCATTGTAAGTGAACCTATGCCTGTTGCCAAAGCTGGAAAATGCGTCCATCTTTTGAAGACATAACAAAAAACATGCAACATGTCTAAGAAAATATCGTGACGATCAATAGAGTATCATAGCCATTTAATATCCTTCGAGAGAATTTTGCCCATTACCCATTAAATGTCATTTGTAAGTTTTTCTTGGTTTCATCATGCCATATATCGTATTGAGCTCTATACAAAAACCCGCTATTTATTTAGTGTTTTCATTATGACAAGCTTCCATACTAGACACAAAGTCAATAACTTGTGTTATTGAGCTAATGCCATTTCCGCTTGAAGAATTAAGAAATTTTTTCGCATAATCAATCATGGGATCCGTAGAGTTCATAGACATATTATATGCCCAAATAAAATTGTTTTCTCTCCAATTATAGTCATAACGCAAACTGCTTATGACATTAGGAAACATTGCCCATGACATCTCCTCATTATAATTCACCGCGCAATAAATTAACAAAGCGTCCACATAAAACAATAAGTCTGTGATGATGCCATATAATATCAAATTTGAGCGCTATATTCTGATAACCACGGCTATATACGAAGTTTCTTGCTTGCTCTTGTTTTTGAAAATGTTCAAAAGCCTCTTATTTTCCATTTATCTATTCTTCGTAAAGTTTATTGTACTGCTCTAGACTATCCACGCGAGTACATCCCAATAATACCAATACAGAGACCAAAACCAAAGAGAAAATACTCAAAAATGAGAATGAAAGATGCCGTTATCTCAACAAGATCATTCATATTTTAAAGGAAACAGAAATAAAACGCGTTAGATATATCAACAATAAAATCGGTCATGAGGAAAGCCTTTTTGAACAGGCTAAAATTGTCCGACTGCTTAATGAGCTCTAATGAGATAAAGTGTTACCAGCAAGTAACCAATGAAAATGGGAAAACTGCTCCATCACCATTCCTTAATAAGCATATAATCCAGCACAATCATTTTCTTTATCAGCGTCCAATCTTGTCAGCAACTCTTGGTGCAATATTCATGAGAAGCATTTTTATTTTTTTAATGATTGTGATGCCACGCCCATTTATAACGTACAAGCAGATGACTTTGATTGCTTCAACATACATAGATTTGAAATAAGAATAACGGATAACATTCTGCTTTCCCATTCAACATGCAAAAACAATGATGCGCCTTAATAAATAAAAGCCTTGATCCACTATAAACCCCATGAAACACACGTGAAATACGTTACTATTTTCACTGAGATTTCTTTAGGGCTCCTTCTAAAAAAAACATTGCCAACAGATAAACCAATAAATAGATACCCAAAATATAAACGAGTGAGAAAAAGCCAAATATATCGACCATATACGCACTCATGTAAAAAAATACCAATAAGCTAAATCTCCCAACAGTTGACAAGAAAGATTCATATGTAGCCCTGAAATGATCACTAATACTATCGTGCAAAACAACTTCTACACGCAGATATGTATACTTAATTAAGTAAAAAATCATACAGACTAAAATAACAGCAATTTCTTTTTTCGGCTCAAAGAAAACCACTGTAAAAATCAGTGAACCCAAAAGAAACAGCAATAAAATAAAATTCACTCTTTCACTTAGTTTTGTAAAGAGAAAACTAGCCAAGAGCTGAGAGAGCAATATCAGTGAAAATGTCACACCAAGATCAAAATAAGTGACATTAATATTATGATCTTTAAATATCCACTGCCAATACTGCGAGAATATATTGAAAAAGATCAGTGAAAAATAAAAGCATAAAGAGATATAAGGAACTTTAATAAAAATAGACAACATCTCTTTAGCATCATAAATGAGAGAATTCGCTTTATTTGTTTTTTTCTCTCCCTTCAGGTCATCAAGAAAAAACAAACCAAATAGTGTTGTCATCAACATTAAAAACGCCGCGATATACCATATATATTGGCTAGAATAATCAGCAAAATATGCGCCAATTAAACTGAATATAAACATGCCGATGTAATTATATTGAGAGCTCGCTCCCAGCACTTTTTTAGTCGATGTCACTTTTGCTTTTGCATATTGAACAAGTAAAGCATTATAAGCCCCAGCAATCAATGTCAGCGATAAGGCATTAAAAGATTCTGCCAAAAGAAAACCATAAAAGCTTGTAGAAAATCCCATGAGACATAGCCATGTAGCAGCAAAAGCCGCTGCCAAAACGATCGATATTTTATAACTTTTTCTATCGGCAAAATATCCCAGAGGAATGTCTGTAACCATCATAATAAAAGCCTGAAACGACTTAATGATCCCGATATCAATAAGAGTTAGCCCTTTTTCAAGCATATAAAATACAATAAAGGCACCTGTTAAAATTCTTATACCGTTAAACAAAAATCCAAACGCTAATATATTTGTCATCTATTCCCCAATAACGCCACGAAAGGTGTCAATACATCCTTTTATATAAAGATAAAAGCTTAAATTTTATGACAAATATGGCAATAGCCGCTATGCGGATCTCCAATCCTATCAATTTGATATCCTGAAAATTTCTGGAAATAATGTCACGTTTAGTTTGCTATTGGATCTGTTTGAAAACAGTATTATCAAGGAGAAATGCTTGAAACCAATGAAGAAGCGCCTCAATTTATGAATAATCATCTTGTTCTCAACATGCAACCACAATGAAGACTGATATTGATTTACAAGCAAAAACACAGCCTTTAATGAAGAAAAAATGCACTCCAAGAATTTATTTCAACCCTGTCCAAAGCGTGTATGAATATAATCACTCAAAAGCGCTTCAAATTCTTCAGCAATGTGATCACCCCGCAAAGTTTTTACCTTTTGTCCCTCAATAAAAACAGGTGCCGCAGGACTTTCCCCCACTCCAGGCAAAGAGATTCCAATATCCGCATGTTTTGACTCCCCCGGTCCATTGACGATACATCCCATCACGGCAACCTTCAAACTTTCAACGCCAGGGTATTTTTCACGCCAAATAGGCATATTTTTGTATAAATCTGCTTCAATTTTTTGCGCCAATTGTTGAAAGACCGTTGAGGTTGTGCGCCCACAACCAGGACAAGCCGCAACCACGGGCAAAAATTGCCGAAAACCCATCACTTGCAAAAGTTCTTGCCCCACCTTTACTTCTCGTGTCCGATCACCACCAGGTTTTGGTGTTAAGGAAATTCGTATCGTATCGCCAATACCTTGCTGTAATAAAATACCCAAAGCCACCGAAGAAGCAACAACGCCCTTTGTTCCCATCCCAGCTTCCGTTAATCCCAAATGAAGAGCATAATCACAACGTGCCGCCAAGGTGGTATAGACAGCAATAAGATCTTGAACATCACTCACTTTAGCAGAAAGAATAATTTTATCACGTCCCAATCCCATCTCTTCAGCCCAAAGAGCCGATTGCAGAGCAGACTGCACAACAGTTTCCCGCATCACTTCAGCAACCGATAAAGGATTTTCTTGCTGTGCATTTTCATTCATAAGCCGTGTTAACAACGCATTATCAAGAGAGCCCCAATTCACGCCAATGCGAATAGGTTTATGATACCGACAAGCAATCTCAATAATTTCTGCAAATTGACGATCTTTTTTTGCGCCAAAACCAACATTTCCAGGATTGATGCGATATTTTGCAAGCGCCTCAGCACACGCAGGATGCTCAGATAAAAGCTTGTGTCCAATATAATGAAAATCCCCAACCAATGGTACAAAAAATCCTAACCTCTCCAATCGCTCCCGTATTTTTGGTACAGCTGCCGCCGCTTCATCACGATCAACAGTAATCCGAACCAATTGTGAACCAGCTTGCCAAAGAGCAGCCACTTGAGCAACAGTTGCATCAACATCAGCCGTATCCGTATTGGTCATTGACTGTACAACTATCGGGCTCTGCCCCCCAACGATCACATCACCAACAGCAACACCAATAGACCGACGACGCTCAAGTGGTTTAGATAAAAAATAGGTCGTACTCATCAAGTCCTCAAATTTTTAAAACCTGCGCTATCAATCATCATTTACATTGACTTCCTCCGCGCTTCAAAGGACGAAAATTACACCGCCCCCCAATCTTAACAGATTACTCTCAAAAGGTTCCACCTACTAACCACTGATGCAATTCAACTCATAGGTGCGATTCATCCTATAGACGCACCGGATAAGTTTTACTACTTCTGTTCAAGTTTATACTTCTACACTTGGGTGATTCAAAAAGAAACCGAAACCAAACAGAGACAATACTGTATTTTTAAGTTGCATGCCGATACCGTACATCCACGTCATCGCAAAACGTGTTTTACAACACAACAGATAACGCCTATCAAAGCGCAATTTTTAAAAATTGCATGAAAGACACCGCCAAATTAATCCAACACATTGATTTATAATAATCTATTTTTTACAAATTTGAATAGAAAACCCAAATATCGTAAGATTTTCTCATTTTAAATCTTCTTAATTGAATCAATCAATACCACTTCTCCTAAAGCCGCAAGAGAACATGTAGATAAAAATTCTTTATAAACTATTTCAAGTGCTAAAAGCTATCCCAACACTTTAAACAAACAAAAAAATGAAGATACCGACTTACATCTTTATGAAATAAAGATGATAGAATGAATTCTACACCATTTTGTAAAATTTTTTACCTCACATCCTTAACAAACACCATCATGAAATGAACTCGAGCACATTAAGAAATTCCTCATTAAACCCAAACTCTTAATTCTCATCTCACCCACGCGCGGCATTATCAATGCAACCTTTCAATTTTCAAGCCGTTATAGCAAAACCCCAAACACAATTCCAACTGTCACGCAACAATTTAACACATGAAGGAGTCAATAAATGTGTCTATTTTCACCCAACGCCAAAAATGCTAAAATTAAAAAACGTATAGCACAATTAAAAAGAGAGCTGGTCCCCGTAAATCATTGGAGTTCTCAAAATGATAGCTTTGAAAACATTTCTGAGCTGTTTAACACATGGAAACAAAAAGGCCGTCACGCGCTTTATCACCTCAACGAACATGCTACAGAATTAAAGAAAAAAGCGAAAGAAAATCCTAAAAAAACCCTCGCACTAGCAGCAGGAGTCGTTTTAGTAAGCTTCTTGCTGATCCGTAAAAATTAACAACACAACCAACAACCTTCCCTTTTAATGCCCGACTCAAAGCGGGCATTTTTTATAGTTTACAAAATATAAAATTTACGTCTTTCCCCCTAACTTTACACTTTCCTCCAAAAGATAAGTTTTCATCCATCCCGCCAGTCTATTATCCAATTTTCTATCTGGCAGTCCCCTACCCCTGTCCTCAAAACACGCGGTGACACCACACTTCAAAGGACAGTGTTGTGAGAAATTATAAGAAAATTTTTCAACATTGCATCCATCCCGCTACTGAGTTAGTTCAAAAGAAATGGAAGTGAGTAAAGATGCATGCGCTTTAATATTCTAAGGAACATTAATTGACATCATGATATAGAAGTATAAGAAGCCTAAGAGCTTTAAAAGATGTATTATAAAAAACCAAACGAAATCTTCCAATGTGAATACCCATTTGCTATAAGTAAATGACACAAGAATTAAACTGAAAAAACCCAAAATTTATCCTCCAGAATCGACCCGCTGCGAAGTATCCACATACGTAACCACAGACATCCCAGGAATGAGTTTTTCAATCCCTTCCTGCCCAGGATCTAAAGCAATCCGTACTGAAATACGTTGCGCAATTTTGATAAAATTACCAATTGTCGTATCCGTTTTTAACAATGAAAATTCTGAACCTGTAGCAGGTGCAAAACGAACCACACGCCCTGTTAACTTTTTGTTGTTCAATGCATCAACAGAAAAAACAACCGGTTGTCCCACACGCATCTGAGAAAGTTGCGTTTCCTTATAATTAGCAATAATCCAAATGTCATCAGAAATAACAGAGACCAATTGCGTACCCGGCATAACATATTGCCCTACCCTAGCGCCAACCAATCCAATATAGCCTGTTCTAGGAGATAAAATCTTTGTGTGATCGAGATTAAGTTTTGCCAACTCAACACTCACCTTTGCTCCCGCAACTTCTGACTGTAAACTTTGTTTTTCAAGATTTAATTGTTTTTGCAATTGTCGTTTTGTTTCTAGGGCTGCCAAGAGTTGTGAAAGAGGGCGAGAAACAGAAACTGCCGCATCACCAAAGCCTAACTTTTTACTATCAGAAACAACATTAGAGAATGCTCGTGAACGCGCTAATTCCGCTTCTGCAGCATTAACTTCTCCCTGTAAAATCTGAGCTTGCAATTCAATACTTGCCAGTTTTGCATTTTTTGAATCGAGAACAGCCTGTGCCCGTGCAAGCTGCTGACGAAAAAGAGAATCATCAAGCTCAAAAAGCAGCATTCCTTTTTCAACGCGTTGATAATCTTGCACATAAATCCGTGCGATCACCCCAGAGATCTGTGAACTAACCAGAGTAACATTTCCCTTAATGGAAGCATTATCCGTTATTTGAATGTTACTCACAAAAGGAGGAAGTCTCCAAGCCCACAAAATCAGCAAAACCCCCGTAATACCCGATAGGAATGCAACAATCGTAGCTTTTGACCGTAATGTTTTTATCATTTTTTGCACCCCTCTTCTATGACATTACTCTACTTTTCTAATGCACGCAAAGAGCATGACTTAACAATCATTGTGGCAAGAAAAATAACGAATACAACCATTGAAATATAAAAATAAAGCCGAAAAACGTCATCATAAGCAAAAATATTTGCTGTTAACTTAAATTTCTCTATCAACATAGAAGTACCCTGCTCACTTCTCAAGCCATTGGGAACAGAAACACCATAAGAAGGCGAAAATAAAGTATTCATCTCACCAGAAATAAGCGGATCAGTAATAATAATATTTTGTGTTAAGGACTCAAAGTTCTTATGGGCAAAATAAAACTGAAGGCTGCCAAAAAAAGCCGATCCCATCAATCCCCCTGTCACTTGCGTTAGCAAAAAAACAGCAATAAAACTTAAAACGTAACGCGGTCCTCGCTCACCAGCGATCACAAACCCTTTGAAAAGAGCAGGAGGCAAAAAAAGTGCATAACTAAAACTCACCAACCCTTGGCTCAACATCATATCTTGTGGGCGCGTTAAATGGTTTACATGACTATCTAAATAAGCTCCCAACGCCAAACAACCCAAAGACAACAAATAAAAATAATCCTCACGCCCCGCCCGTAAAAAAAAGACACAAACAGCCCCCCCTAACAGAATCCCTAATGTCACCGCAAGATACATGGGCGCCATCTCACGATTGAGCAAACCAAAAAGATTAAAAAAACCTACAGGCAAATTTGACCGCTCCAATAAAAAAACATGAAAAATAAATAAAATAAAAACAGATTGGACCATTTCTTTACTGAAAATCCAACGTAAATCAATCAACGGTTTTTCTCTATTAAGCTCAATAATAATAGCAATAGCCAACGAGAAAATAGCAAGTGCGAGCCCCCAACCAATCCATGGTGCTTCATACCACCAATACAATATGCCAACAGACATGATCACAGCATTTAATCCAAGACCAAGAGCAATCAAACCATAGCTTATCCAATCTAATTTTTGAATAACCTTACTGCGGACAACAGGAGTAAGAGGCAAAGTATAGATACAGACCAAGCTGATGAGAACCATCCCCATTTCCAGAGCGGAAAGACTGGAAAAGCCACCATTTTCCAGCAAATCAGGAGAAATTAAACGTGATAAAGGTGCCGCTAAAGCCGCATTCATATAATTCAAACTAAGACCAACAGTAAACTTCTTTGCTGGAGCAAAAGCCTCCATCATATAAAGCAGCGCAAGCGAAGCCAAAGGAGCAGCAGCAATCCCAGCAAAAAAGCGAATAATCAATGCAGAACGCAAATCCGTAACAAAGAGTTGCAACACGCAAACCAAAACGAAGCCAAGGATTGATAATTCAGCAAAAGCACGCAACCCAAATTGATAGCGGATTTTGATCAACATAATCGCTACACTCACATTTGGCGCCATATAAGCCGCTACCAACCATGTTGTCTCGGTTAAAGTTGCGTGAAAATCACCCGTAAGATGGACAATGTTAGACTGAACAATATTAGCCCCTAAACCATAAGCCCATTGCAAAATAAGAGAAGCAAAAATATAAACAAAACATTTTGGCAAAGGTCCTGCAAAAATACGACCAGGACGAGGAAAAGGTTTTCCACCCCTTTTAGCAAACACAACCGTACTCTTTTTTCCGCTCATGTCACCTTTTTCCTGTATACGCTGCTACGCTTCTATCAACACAGCACCATCAGCTGACAATTGCTGGAAAAAAGCCTCTATTTTATGATTATCCTCATCTCTTGTCCCCCCTTCTAATGTCGCTTGGACCTGCAAAATCCGCTGTTCCAATACATCAAAAGAAAGATGCTCTACAGCCACAACGTGCTCTACCAATAAAGAGCAGCCCGAAAAGGTAATATTTGCAACGCCCCCGCATACAGCAAATAATTTTTCACCCAAAGAGGTGCGAACACGCACACTACCCAACACAATGCTTGCCACCAATGGCGCATGATGCGCCATAACTGTCAAAGAACCTGAGGCTGAAGGAAGAACAACAGACACTACCTGCTCTGAAAACACAATTTTTTCAGGCGATACAAGCTCAAATAAAAAATGCTCTTCTCTATTGTTTTCCACAAAAGTCTCCACAATACCCGATATAAGGACTCTCTGTTTTCTTCAACGACTTATCCTTTTTAACGAAAAACATCCATGACAGTTTTCTCTTGAACAAGAAGCTTCTCACTAAGACGCCTCCGCCATAAGACGCTTTCCTTTTTCAAGTGCTTCATCAATCGAACCAACCATATAAAAAGCAGCTTCTGGCAAATCATCATAATCGCCAGCACAAAGACCTTTAAAGCCTTTAATCGTCTCTTCTAAAGGAACGAGTTTCCCTGGCGAACCAGTAAAGGCTTCCGCAACATGGAAAGGTTGCGAAAGAAAACGTTCAATTTTACGCGCCCGTCCCACCAGCAATTTGTCATCTTCAGAAAGTTCATCCATTCCAAGAATAGCAATAATATCCTGAAGCGCTCTATAACGTTGTAAAATGGTTTGCACTTGACAAGCAACAGTGTAATGCTCTTCCCCTACAATCAATGGATCTAACATACGCGAGAAAGAGTCAAGCGGATCAACCGCCGGATAAATTCCCTTTTCCGCAATAGAGCGCGAAAGAACAGTTGTTGCATCCAAATGGGTAAAAGATGCCGCAGGTGCCGGATCAGTCAAGTCATCAGCCGGAACATAAATAGCCTGCACAGAGGTAATAGAGCCTGTTTTCGTACTGGTAATACGCTCTTGCAAAGCCCCCATATCTGTTGCCAAAGTTGGTTGATAGCCCACGGCAGAAGGGATACGTCCTAAAAGCGCTGACACTTCAGCACCAGCTTGCGTGAAACGGAAAATATTATCCACGAAGAAAAGAACGTCTTGTCCTTCATCACGGAAACTTTCTGCAATTGTCAATCCTGAAAGAGCGACACGCGCACGCGCTCCTGGTGGTTCATTCATTTGCCCGTAAACAAGGGCACACTTTGACCCTTCCGTTGAACCATTATTCTCTTTTGGATTCACATTCACGCGGCTTTCGATCATTTCATAATAAAGATCATTTCCTTCACGTGTACGTTCTCCCACACCAGCAAATACAGAATAGCCACCATGTGCCTTTGCAATATTGTTTATAAGCTCCATAATGAGAACGGTTTTTCCAACACCAGCACCACCAAACAAGCCAATTTTACCTCCTTTAGAATAAGGAGCTAACAAATCCACAACTTTAATACCGGTGACGAGAATTTCTGAAATGGTTGATTGCTCAACATATGCAGGTGCCTCTTGGTGAATCGAACGCGTTTTGGTTGCAGGAATTGGTCCCACATTATCCACCGGCTCTCCAATCACATTCATAATACGTCCCAATGTTGCTTCTCCTACAGGAACGCTAATTTGCATGCCTGTATCCACAACCTTTTGGCCACGCGCCAACCCATCGGTTGTATCCATAGCAATCGTACGCACAGTATTTTCACCCAAATGCTGCGCAACTTCTAATACCAAGCGATTGCCTAAATTGTCTGTTTCTAATGCATTAAGAATATTTGGCAATTCACCTTCAAATTGCACATCAACGACAGCACCAATAACCTGCTTGATCTCACCAACAGCGCCTTTTGCACGCTCTTCTTTTTTTGCGGATGCATCTTTTTTTACAGGTGTCTCTTTAGCTGCACTACGCGCAGGCGCAGAGGAAGCCTTTACATCCGCTGAAGCCTTTACATCCACTTGAGACTTCGAAGCGGCTTTTTTCACGCCGGAACGAGCAGCTGATTTCTTTTTTTCACCTTTTTCTATTCCTTTGCTTGAGGTTACTGCTTTTACCATCAATCCTTACCTTTTCCATTTAAAGCGCTTCAGCGCCCGCAATAATTTCGATCAGTTCTGTCGTAATCTGTGCCTGACGTTGACGATTATAAGCTACCGTCAATTTATTAATCATTTCACCCGCATTGCGCGATGCATTGTCCATAGCTGTCATCTTGGCACCCATCTCACCAGCAACATTTTCTAGCAAAGCCCGAAAGATTTGCACCGAAAGATTGCGTGGCACAAGCGCCTCTAAAAGAGAAGCCGCATCAGGTTCATACTCATAAACAATTGATTGTGAACCTTTGCTATGATCGGTTTGCTCCTCAACATCTATTGCCTCAATAGCTGCTTTTGGAGCAATCATCGGAATCAAGCCAAAAGCTGTTGGACGCTGATTAATCACAGAAATAAATTCAGAATAAAACAGCGTACAAACATCGAAAGCGCCTTCATTGAATAAATCAACAATCCGTTGACTAATCATCACCGCCTCTGCAAAACCAATGCGCTTTACAGCATGCAAATCGATATGATCAATTATCAAACCTTTGTAATCACGCGATAAAATATCCGCACCTTTTTTGCCCACAGTGATAATTTTCACTATTTTACCAGATGCCAACAATGCCTTAATCTGTTCACGTGCACGACGAGCGATTTGCACATTAAAAGCACCACACAAACCGCGCTCAGCAGTACATACCACCAAGAGATGCACATCATCTCGCCCCGTACCACGCATAAGAGCAGGCGCATCAACACCATCTACATCAGCAGCAACACTGGTCAAAATATCAGCCATCTTCTTCGCATAAGGACGCGCAGACTGCGCTGCCTCTTGAGCACGATGCAACCTTGCCGCTGCAACCATCTGCATAGCTTTGGTGATCTTTTGTGTTGCTTTAACCGAAGCGATACGGTCTCTAAGATCTTTTAGTGAGGCCATTCAAGCATTCCATCAATTCATCACGAGAAATTTTTTGCATAAGTATTAAGAACAGTTATCAACTTGTCTTTCAGCTCGTCTGTTATTTGCTTTTGCTCAGCAATTGCCTTTAAGAGATCTTGATAATCACTACGCAAAAGCACCAAAAGTCCCTGCTCAAACCGCGCAACATCAGAAACCGCCAAAGCATCAAGATAGCCATTCACACCCGCGAAAATAACCACCACTTGTTCTTCTGTTTTGAGTGGAGAAAATTGTGGCTGCTTCAACAACTCTGTCAAGCGCGCACCCCGATTCAACAGACGCTGGGTTGACGCATCCAAATCAGAGCCAAACTGCGCAAAAGCTGCCATTTCACGATATTGCGCCAATTCACCTTTAATCGAGCCAGCAACTTGCTTCATCGCCTTAATTTGTGCGGCAGAACCAACACGAGACACAGAAAGACCAACATTTACAGCAGGACGAATTCCTTGATAAAATAAATTAGTCTCTAGAAAAATTTGCCCATCAGTAATCGAAATCACATTTGTAGGAATATAGGCAGAAACATCATTTGCTTGCGTTTCAATAACCGGCAAAGCTGTCAGTGACCCAGATCCATTTTCCGCATTCAACTTCGCAGCCCGCTCTAAAAGACGCGAATGAAGATAGAAAACGTCTCCCGGATAAGCTTCACGACCTGGAGGACGACGCAACAAAAGAGACATCTGACGATACGCCACCGCCTGTTTTGACAAGTCATCATAACCGATCAAAGCATGTTGCCCATTATCACGGAAATACTCACCCATAGCACATCCAGCAAGAGGTGCAATAAATTGCAGTGGTGCTGGATCAGAAGCGGTCGCTGCAACAATAATAGAATATTCCAACGCTCCACGTTCTTCTAAAACTTTAACGAATTGTGCCACCGTCGAACGTTTTTGACCGATAGCCACATAAATACAATAAACTTTGTCTTGCTCTCGTCCAGCCCCTTTTTCATGAAAAGGTTTTTGGTTTAAAAATGTATCGAGCAAAATTGCTGTTTTTCCTGTTTGGCGATCACCAATCACCAATTCACGCTGCCCCCGTCCAATAGGAATAAGTGCGTCAATCGCTTTCAATCCGGTCGACATCGGTTCATGTACTGACTGACGCGGAATAATTCCAGGAGCCTTAACATCGACACGACGACGCTCCGTTGCTTTAATGGGCCCCTTACCATCTATAGGGTTTCCCAACGCATCAACCACACGCCCCAGCAAAGCGGGCCCCACAGGAACATCGACGATAGCGCCTAACCGCTTTACACAATCACCTTCACGAATATCGCGATCTGAGCCAAAAATGACCACACCAACATTATCAACTTCCAAATTGAGGGCCATACCACGCACACCGTTTGGAAAAGCAACCATTTCCCCTGCTTGGACATTATCCAAACCATAAACGCGAGCGATACCATCCCCTACAGAGAGAACCCAACCAATTTCTGAAACCTCAGCCTTTTGGTCAAAGTTTTTGATTTGCTCTTTTAGAATTTTTGAAATTTCAGATGGTCTAATATCCATCAGCTGACCTCTTTTTTCAATGAAAGCTTAAGCGAAGACAATTTTGTGAGAAGAGACGTATCAATTTGAGACGACCCCACACGAACGATTAATCCACCAAGAATTGTTGGATCCACAATGCTGTGTAGCAAAACTTTTCCTCCAACGACACCTTCCAAAGCCTCACACAACTCTTGTCTTTGTTGAGAACTTAAGGGGCGCGCAGAAATAATTTGCGCAGTCACCTGCCTACGAGCGCGCGCAACACAACGCTGAAAAGCATGTAAAATACCAAATACGGCACTAAGCCTACGGTTTGTTGCAATAACGCGTAAAAAATTACCAATAATCTGACCTGCGTTTTTATCAGCAAATTGGATGTTTGCACAAACAGATTGCATCACCTTAATTTGCTCTTTAACTGAAAAGAATGGACTAAGCACAAAGCGTTTTAAATCTTTATTTTGCTCCAAAACAAGCAAAAGATCTTCCACTGCCTTTTCAACCTTTTCAACGTTTCCAGCTTCTTGAACGCAATCAAAAAGCGCTTGCGCATAGCGTTGATCTACCAACGGCAGCGGTATGAGAGAAAATGAATCCGACACGAAATACCGCCTCTTTCCCTTGAGCGACTCTCTGATAGTTATCAGATGAAATGAAACAGACATTCTCAATCTTAAGAATCTTCTTCTTAAAACCTAGAACAAAAACCTCTTGGTTTCTAGCATAGACATAGCCGACTCGCAACACCACAAATCGCTGCTTTTTAAAAATTTTAATAAAATATTCAAAATATTTTTGAAAAGAATTTTTTTTAGATATACAGGATGGCATCACAGTTTTTTTATGCCTCTTTTTGACATTCTCTGAGCGATTTTTTCACTCTCTTTGATTTTGCTTCAAATGCTCTTGCCACTATAACAAAACACTTCTTCTCTAAAAATCACTCCCTTTATCACCTCAAGACCTTCAACAAGATGCGACTGCGACTAAAAAAGTCTATTCTTTTAAACTGATAAGAAAGAAAAAATAATGAATATCCTCCTAAAAACTAAAGAAAAAATTGATCTTTTTTCTTCAAATACCCACACCTTTTAAAAAAATTCACCAAGTATATTTTCTTGTAAACACACTCTTTAAGCATACAATGCATTGATTTATAATGATAATGTATCATTTTTCATACCAGATGAGCCCCAAACATCGAAAGATTCTCTTATTTCAAATCTTTCTATCAAAATCACTCCCTTGCTCCATCACAAACAAAAGAGGAAATGATTAAAGAAAAAACACACCTCTTATAAACGCTCTCAAGTACCAAGAGCTTTCGTAATCCTAAAAGCTAAATAATAAATGGCGCCATTTTATACCTTTATGAAATAAAGATAGGGAGCCTTAATGCGTTTTTTTCATTCATGAAAGCTTTTACATTCTACACTCGAAAAACATCGTAAAATGAATCCGAGCATGCTGAGAAACATTTGCTTAAACAAGCATATGAATACAGTAATACAATAGATGTTCTGTAATATTCCGTTTTGGGCGTTCTGCTTTACATGAAGCTTTACATGAAGAATGTGCCCCCATTAGAGAACGAAAGTAACAAAAGCGTGAAGCAATGGATAATCTCCATTTCACGACAGCGTCCATAAATGCTATAATGATAACTCCATTGAGCAGCCTCATCTTTACACTTATGAAAGAACAAGCCGGCACCATCACATACTTTGCCATCTCCCAATTTTACGACAGCCCTTAACACTTGAAATGATGAGGTATTTCAGTCCTTTCTTATATAGTTTCACCCGACACAAGCTCCCCCATCTGTAACATGCAAACGAATGGTTTTGATTGATCAATATAAACAGATTTGAAATAAGAGAATCCTACAATAGTTGAAATTCTAAAGCGAATAACGGCATATTATCACTATAAATCAATATGTTATTATTTATAAAATTATAATTATGGGCGCTTTTGAAAATTCTAGAGCCATAAATAAGGACGACAACGATAAATGCTCATTTTAACCTTTACGCTCCCAAATGAGTCTATGTTCTCGTCAAAGATAAATAAAATAGATATATGCAATACTCTCGCCCTAATCTAGCATACAAAAGCAGATACGACTCGTATAGCACTAATACATCTTATGAATGCTGCTTCATAAGTTTTTAAGGTCAAACAACATCAAAAACACGACCTTCATTAAGCCTACATAGCTTCACTTTATATGGCACTATATTGCACTGATTTTAGAAAAAGCATAGATCAATATCAATTTGAACCCGTATAAATTTGGATATTTTTGGTGTATTTACAAGCATTTTCAGCCCCTATAATCAGCCATTATAAAAAAATCCGCCTATCAAAAGGATACTGTCCCTAAAACAAAAAAGGAGTAAAAGCCAAAATGATAGCGCCCTCAAATAAGAGAGACGCTTCTGCTGGTTCCATAACAAAGATATTTTTTCCCGTGGCTCTGCTTAATGCAATGCACATGTATCATATTCTGCTGCTTGGATGCTTATTCTGAATAGATAGTATTAAAGTAAAGCACCTTAAGCTAAAGGGACCTTCACTTTATGCGAGACTGGTTTTAGAAAAAACTTTGCGGATCAATATCAATTTGAACCCGAACGGAACTGGGCATTTTGGGTATACCGCTAAGCATTGCACGTATAAACCCTTGTATATCAAAAGAGCGCTGTCCTTGCAGCAAAAGCCGAAAGCGATAACGCCCCCGAACCAGAGCTAAAGGCGCTTCTGCTGGTCCCATAACCGAGATATTTTTCTCCCGTGGCGCTGCTTGGCGCAATGCGCGCGCATAATGTTCTGCTGCTTGGCGCTGTTGTGCAGATACAATCAAAGAGGCAAGCCGCCCATAGGGAGGCAAATGATAATGCTGACGCGCTGCAATCTCACGTGTGTAAAAATCTTCTGGCTGGCATGAAAGTAAGGCTTTGATGACCGGATGATCTGGTTGATAAGTTTGCAATAATCCTAAACTTTCTAATCCCACACGCCCTGCTCTTCCGGTAACTTGAGAAAGCAGCTGGTAGGTACGTTCACTTGCGCGTAAATCGCCATTGGCAAGACCAAGATCAGCATCAATAACGCCAACCAAAGAGAGCTTGGGAAAATGATGTCCTTTAGCGACCAACTGTGTTCCAATAATAATGTCCACATCGCCATTTGCAATGGCTTGTAATTCGCTTCGCAATTGCCCAATCCCTCCTTTGAGATCTGTTGAAAGAATCAATGATCGCGCTTGAGGAAAAAGCATTTGTGTTTCTTCTGCAATTCTTTCCACACCCGGTCCACAAGCCACGAGATGATCTAATGTCCCGCATTCAGGACAGGCTTGAGGAAGTGGTTCATGATATCCACAATGATGACATTTCAATTGCCCTTGCGCACGATGTTCGACCAACCAACTTGAACAATCAGTACAATGAAAACGATGTCCGCAAATTCGGCATAAAGTTAAAGGTGCATAACCACGACGATTAAGAAAAAGAAGAGCTTGTTCGCCCTTATCAAGCGTTTGTTTTAAAGCCCTTTCAAGAGCAAAGGAAATAAAGCGCCCCTTTTGCACCCCTCCTTGGCGCATATCAACCACCCGCAACTGTGGAAGTGCTACTTCTTTAAAACGGGAAGGTAAATGCACCTTTTGATAACGCCCTTTTAAAACATTGGCTTGGCTTTCAATCGACGGTGTAGCTGAAGATAAAATAACAGGAAAATGCTCAAAAGAACCCCGTGCAACAGCCATATCACGCGCATGGTAAAAAATGCGCTCTTCTTGTTTATAAGCGCTATCATGTTCTTCATCGACAACAATCAAGCCAAGCTCATGAAAGGGAAGAAAAAGCGCTGAACGAGCCCCCGCAACGACACGCACCCGCCCTTCTGCAACTTGCCGCCAGACACGTTCTCTACGACGTGGCGTCAAATCAGAATGCCATTCCGCTGCCGCAGCTCCAAAGCGTGCATAAAAACGATCTAAAAACTGCTGTGTTAAAGCAATTTCCGGCAATAAAATTAAAACCTGCTTGCCCCCTTTGAAGGCTTGAGCAACCGCTTCAAAATAAACCTCTGTCTTTCCTGATCCCGTAACACCATCAAGCAAAAAAACTTGAAACTGAGAAGATAAAACACCTTCTCGCAACATTGTTGCTGCTTCATTTTGCGCTCCCTGCAACTGAGGGGGACAAAAGTCAGGATCAGGCATTGCCACAAGATCAGGAGCAGGAACTATAACATCTTCAAAAACCCCTAACGCTTTTAAACCTTCAACAACAGAAACCGAAGTTCCAGCCGCATGCGCAAGACC
This sequence comes from Bartonella sp. MR100HLJHH, assembly GCF_042194215.1. Lineage (NCBI taxonomy): Bacteria > Pseudomonadati > Pseudomonadota > Alphaproteobacteria > Hyphomicrobiales > Bartonellaceae > Bartonella > Bartonella sp. MR100HLJHH. Next base: position 43,165 of record NZ_JBHIMR010000002.1, on the reverse strand, counting down.
AGAACGTGTCCATATCTTCTCATTACGCACCAATTCCAAAACCCGTAATCGCGCTGGTGTGAGACGTTCTACATTTCCACCACAATATCGCAAACCCAACATCTGTGCTTCCGGCTCTAAAGCAGCCGGTACAGACAAAACCAATCGCGCCACAAGACCGAAAGGCGCCATTGTATAGCGACTGACAAAACGCAAAAATGTGATCATTTCTGCCTTTAATGGGGGACAATCAAAAACATGAAGCAGAGAGCGTAATTTTTCACACGCCACCAAACCAGACCTTTGCCCATCTGCTGTCTTCTCTCCGACATCCACAACAAAACCGCAAAGCTCACGCCCCATCACCGGAACCCGAACAAAGGAACCAACGTTCACCTCCATAGAAGATGGAACTTTATAACTATAAGCGTGAGCAACAGGAAGAGGAACCAATACGGATACAATCTCTTCCTCTATCACATTTGAATGCATCTTTTAAACCAATCTACGACCTCTTGAGCACCAACAGGTCTACACCTTATCTTTAAACACTCTTATAAAATTCATTGCGGGATTCAATCTCTCCCCCTATCACAACACTTTTCTCACAAAAATTCTTTTTAACACTCATTTCATCACCAAAGTGCCAATAAAAGAACCAATCTCATCGTCTATAATAAAAAACTCTATAGCAAAAAAAACCAGCGCCATTCTTCTGTGCAAATAAAGCTCATCACTATAAGCATTCAACATGATATTGTAAGTGCGCTCTTCAACAAAGCTATCCCATAGTGTAACTTCTTCCCAACACACACGTTTATTTTTTACCGTCTCATATCTCAATTTATCTTCAACAAACTGATTTATAAAGATATAATCATCATTTTACCTATTGTAATAAAAACCCTCAATACGATGAATTTTTCTCATTTCAAACCCATCGAGGAACATTTGTAAATCCTTATTGATGAGAGAGTCTCCCATGATTTTAATTACAGGGAGAATAATATTGCAAATGGAACCGTTACAATATTCACCTTGGCTTTGTGCCAAAACGTGGAAACACGTGCGTACATCTTTCAGCTTGATTGAGAATCAAGCAACAATACAAGTAGCACAAAAGCGTATTGTTGAAGAATGGGTAACACAGAATAAATCAATGTAATTGACCATAAAAAACCCTTCATGTGTAAAATTTTACATGCCTTCTTCAATGGTGTTTTACGATAAAATAAATCCATTCGCTTCTATTAAAAATGAGGTTAAACCTACCCCCTGAAAAAGGGAGGTATCTTATGATGCACTCTCAAATATCAAGAGCAATCGCAAATAGGAAATGAGCAAAGTGTGTGATAATGCTAGCTTATTTTCATAAGTATAAAAATACCGCTACGCAAAGATGCCAATACGCAAAAATGTTGGTACGCAATGAACTCTATGCCTTATCACGAGCAACGATATAAAATAGGTATAGAAACAATAAGTAATATTTCTTTACTGAAAACGAGTACATGGTTAACATCATAGCATTCTTGTTCTTTACACAGAGATTAATTCTTTCTCTTGCTTTTGCAGTCAACAATAGCACATAACAAAAAATAGGATAAAAGCTAAAAAGAAGAGGTTAGATATGAAATTTTTTGTGGATAGCGCCAATATCGAAGAAATCCAAGAGTTACAGAATTTAAGCCTTGTTGATGGTGTCACCACCAATCCCTCTCTTATCCTAAAATCAGGACGCAATATTCTTGATGTTACAAAAGAAATTTGTGCTCTCATTAGCGGGCCTGTTTCTGCTGAAGTTGCAGCAACGGAATTTGAAAACATCATGAAAGAAGCGGCTGTTTTAGCAAAGATTGCCGACAATATTTGTATCAAGCTTCCTTTAACACTCGATGGATTAAAAGCCTGTAAAGCCCTCACAAAAGAAGGACTAAAAACAAATCTCACACTTTGCTTTTCTGCCAATCAAGCCTTACTTGCAGCCAAAGCAGGCGCGACATTTGTTTCGCCTTTTATTGGTAGACTTGATGATTGCGGAAATGATGGAAGTGAACTGCTTCATGAAATTCGCACAATTTATGATAACTATAACTTTGAAACACAAATCCTAGCCGCTTCAATCCGCACCGTTAATCATGTCAAAGAAGCAGCACTCAGTGGTGCTGACGTTGCAACAGTTCCACCAGCAATCTTAAAAGCACTGGTCAAACACCCTCTCACTGATAAAGGGTTGCAAATATTTCTCAACGACTGGAAAAAAACAGGACAAAATATTGCTTAATATCTAGAATTTTTATTGGAAAGATCTTTTGAAAGTAACAAAAAAATCTGTTCAGCCAACTCTTCAGCAACACGTTTTTTTGCATCTTCTTCTGCTTGCATCGTTGCATATTCTTGACGAAGTCGGTCAAAAGATGCATTCATCATTGCTGTTCCTTTTGCAACAAGAGTATTTTTCATATCCTGCAAAGTGTAAGAAGCTCTGCTCATAACAGTTCCAACAGAAGGTCGTCCTTTTCGTTTTTTCTCGAAATCAACCTCTATCTGCATAGATTCTCTTGTAGATACGGATATCTGCAATGCCAATCGATAAGCAGGTAGAGAAGGTTTACCACCATTTCCATACAAAAGAAACAGCAGATGATTGCGCACCATTTGACCAAAACGATCCGAAGGCTCTTCCACAACAATAGAGGCAAGCTTTTGCGCAAGCCCCAAAGAAGCTTGCCCAGAAACAGGATTCCTATAGGAAGCAGAATTCATTGTCATTGCACTCTGCAACTCTTGACGATAAAGCGGTTCAACTTTGCATCCACACAACAGTGTGAATACACCAGCTAAAACGACAAGAATCAAACTTTTAAAAAACGACATTTACAATCCTTTGTGGAACAATAATGATTTTTTTCACAGGCTTTTCAACCAGCTGTGCCTTTACAAAATCTAAAGCCAAAACCGCTTCTTTAATCATCGTTTCATTTGCTGTTGCTGCAACGCTCACCTCACCGCGTTTTTTACCATTAATTTGTACTGGCAAAGTATAGCATTCCGCAACGGTTAACGCACTGTCATAAACAGGCCAAGCAAGCGCAGACATTAAAGTTTCCCCCCCTAAAGCAGCATGACATTCTTCTGCTAAATGAGGCATCATCGGTGCAATCATGGCAAGAAAAAAATCCATGGCTTGACGTAAAGAAGCTTTCATTTCATCGTCAACACTTGCTATTTTGTTGAGCAACGGTGCCATAATATTCAAGAATTCATAAAGGCGTGCAATAGCCCGATTAAAAGCAAATTTTTCCAAATCATCTTCTACAGCGCAAAGCGTACGATGTGCAGCCTTTGAGAGTTCCAAAGCCGCCCCCTGATGCCCTGCACAAGGCGCCACATCCTTTAAAACAGAAGCGCTCAAAGCCACACAACGCCAGACACGCTGTACAAAGCGATGAGCTCCTTCAACACCAGATTCTGTCCAGATGACATCCCGATCAGGGGGAGAATCTGACAACACAAACCAACGCACAGTATCAGCGCCATAGGATGCGATAATATCATCAGGATCAACGACATTCTTTTTGGATTTCGACATTTTTTCAATCGAACCAATCATCACTTCACTTTGATCAGTCAATTTATAAGCCTGTCGTTTTCCATCCTTTTCAACAATGGAAATTTCTGCTGGAGAAACCCACCCTTGATCATCCCGATAGGTTTCATGAACCACCATACCTTGGGTAAAAAGCCCCTTAAAAGGCTCATCAACAGTCACATGACCGATCAATTTCATGGCACGCATAAAAAAGCGTGCATAAAGAAGATGCAAAATGGCATGCTCAATTCCACCAATATATTGTTGCACAGGCAACCATTCAGAGATTGCTTGTTTGTCGACAGGTTCCTGCGCAAAAGGGGCCGTAAAGCGTGCATAATACCAAGAAGAGTCAACAAATGTATCCATGGTATCGGTTTCACGTTTGGCAGGTTGACCACAGGAAGGACAAGTAACATTCTGCCAGGTTCCATGCCGTGCAAGAGGATTTCCAGGTTGATCAAAAGTAACATCATCAGGCAACACAACCGGTAAATCGGTGCGCGGCACAGGAATCACTCCACAAGATGTACAATGGATCATCGGAATGGGGCACCCCCAATAACGCTGCCGCGAAATCCCCCAATCACGCAAACGAAATTGCACTGTTTTTTTCCCTTGCGGTTGCCCATTGAGCATTTGTTTCTCAAGCCTTTTGGCTGCTTCTTCAAAAGCTTGTTTAGGTGTCAAACCATCCAAAAAGCTGGAATTGATCATCACACCATCACCCGTATAAGCTGTTTCAGCAATGACAAGATCTTCTTCTTGCTCTCCTTTTGGCAAAACCACTGGTTTTATTGGAAGATCATATTTACGCGCAAAATCGAAATCTCTCTGATCATGAGCCGGACAACCAAAAACAACCCCTGTTCCATAATCCATAAGCACAAAATTCGCGATATAAACAGGAATATGTACTGTTGAATCAAAAGGATGAACTGCCAAAAGGGGCGTAAGAAATCCTTGTTTTTCAGCTGTTTCAAGTGCTGCCGTTGTCGTTCCACCACACCGACAGTTTTCGATAAAAGCACTCAACGCTTTATCTTTCTTTGCCAAAGCTTGTGCAATGGGATGGTCAACAGACAGAGCTAAAAAAGAGGCGCCAAAAAGTGTATCAGGACGTGTTGAATAACAAACAACCTCATTAAACATCTCACAAACATCATCAACACCACTTGCATCATCAACACCACTTGTTGCCTTTAAAGCCCAACGAATCAGTAAACCTTGCGATTTTCCAATCCAATTTTTTTGCATAGTGCGAACTTTTTCAGGCCACTGCTCCAGCTCTTCAAGCCCAGCCAAGAGCTCTTCACTAAAGTCGCTAATTTTGAAAAACCACTGTGTCAATTCACGCTGTTCCACCAACGCACCAGAACGCCATCCCCGCCCATCAACAACCTGCTCATTTGCCAAAACGGTGTGGTCAACAGGATCCCAATTCACCTTAGCCACTTTACGCGCAACCAACCCCTTTTGATAGAAATCAAGGAACAACATTTGTTGACGATGGTAATATTCCACATCACAAGTCGCAAATTCACGCGTCCAATCTAGTGAGAGCCCTAATTGCTTTAATTGCCCGCGCATCACAGCAATATTCTGATAGGTCCAAGTTTTAGGATGCACTTTACTTTGCAGAGCAGCATTTTCAGCCGGCATACCAAAAGCATCCCAGCCCATAGGATGAAGCACATTAAAACCCTTTGCCCTTTTATAGCGTGCCACCACATCCCCCATGGCATAATTGCGCACATGCCCCATGTGAATGCGGCCTGACGGATAAGGAAACATTTCTAAAACATAATATTTTTCACGAGCATCTTCTTGAACAGTCTGAAAAATTTTCTTTTCATCCCAAATTTCTTGCCATTTTTTTTCTCTCGCACGTGGATTATAGCGTTCGCCTATATTATAATGTTCAATCGTCATTCCCATTATACTCTTTTAATAAAACAGAACCAAAAACTTGTTTTATTATGCTTGACCATGGATTAACCTCATCGTCAACATTTTCGTGAAATATTTCCCTAAGTATTTTATAAAACTTTTAAAAAAACGACCAACTCTTGAACAAAAAAGGTAAAACACAAAAATATGAATACACAAACGCCCCTCGATGCCCCTTCCATTGAAGCATGGCAAAACCTTCAAAAAGACATTGCTGAAACATGCCAAGAGTTACAACGCCCTGTAGAAGAAATTGAACTTATCGCTGTTTCAAAAACTGTTCCTGCCACTGATATACGTCCCCTTTTACAAGCAGGCCAATCTTTGTTTGCAGAAAACCGCGTACAAGAAGCAGCACAAAAATGGCCTGCTTTACGTCAACAATTTGAAAATATTAAACTTCATCTCATCGGTCCCTTACAATCAAATAAAGCCGCCGAAGCTATCAAAATTTTTGATGTCATTCAAACGGTTGATCGTGAAAAAATAGCCAAAATTTTATCCGAAGAAATGCAAAAACAAAAAAGGCATCTTCCTTGCTATGTTCAGGTTAACATTGGCTTAGAACCGCAAAAAAGTGGTGTTGCACCGCAAGAAGTAATCCCTTTTGTCAACCAATGCAAAAACAACTATGGACTTGATATCATCGGTCTTATGGGCATCCCCCCTGTCGATGAAAACCCCGGACCCTATTTCGCGCTCTTAGCAAAATTAGCAAAACAAGCAGGTCTTCCAAAGCTTTCCATGGGTATGTCCAGTGACTTCAAAACCGCTCTACAGTTTGGCTCTAACGTCCTTCGCATTGGCTCTGCTTTATTTGGAAAACGCCCTGTGTAAAGCAATTTCCCCTCATATAAACTCATTCCCCCTTCATATAAACTCCCATTGAAAATTCTACGAACAAGCCAAAAACAGCAGAAATGAGAAAAAATATTTCCTTCAATATTAATAAAAAAGCAATTCTAGCAAAAAAGATTCCAGTCCCTCTTTCATCCTGTTAGCAAAATAAGCAAAAAAGCTGGTCTTCTCAAATTTCTCACCGGCACATCCACAACACATACAATAGCTTCAAGATAGCATTGCAATTTGGCTCTCATATTCTCGCACATTGGCTCTACTTCACCTCCCCTCTGACCGCCTCTCCAGCAAAAGCAACGTAAAAAATAAATCCTTATATAAAGGCAAAATGATAAGAGGGGCGTTGCGCATGAATGAAAAAACTGTCGCAAAATCACCAATTGCAAAAGAATATTCAATACGATTATCGCAATGATTTCCATTAAAAACCACGAATTCTCTTAACTTCTCCAACACGCGTAAACAATTTCCCCACATGCCAATGGCGTAAAGCAGGCAAAAAGAGGCTTATGGCTGCATAATACAGTAACAAAACTCTTTCATGTAAGTCACTTGAGCAAAATAAACATCTCAAATGCTCAATAGAGCACCAAGAGCCGCGCTAAACAACATGAATAGCAATCCTATAAGATCACAACGATAGCATAGAGACTTTCTATGCTCTACAAAGCGTAAATACAGTCAATATCCGCCTGAAAAATAAAAGAACGAATCCCGTGCATATGCGCATAATACATGCATGCAAAACAATGGCAATGAAACCGATCCCAATAACGATATTTCTTTATCATTATTCCTTTGTGGATTTCTTAAACAAAGAGAAAAACTTCAACTTTTAATATACGCAATTTTTCTAAATTTAAACTTTAATTAAGAAAAAATATGGTGTCATTTCTTATATTTTAAAAACTTATAATTAATATTATTATCTTTTTAAGAAAAAAATTCATATATACATAATTTATATATTATTTATACAGTATTTTTATTGTTATTTTTAAAGTTTATCTTTGACATTTCTCTAAAAATACGTGATAGCCATTTGAAATGTATCATTGTGATGCTACTTTTACTGTAGATAATTAAGAAGAATTAATATGTTTGGTTCATTCAACACATTCGGTCATATGGCGACAAAGCATTCTTTTGGTCATTCGCACAATTCAAGACCTACTCATGGAAATGCATTTAGTCCTGGTGCTTTTATGTCTCACATGAATGCACGTGGCAGCGAAGTAGGAGTTCCGGCAGGAGTAGTTGGTGCAATTCAAGGTGGTATAACTGGGGGACCAGTGGGTGCATTTACAGGTGGAATGGGAGCTTTGTCATTGGGATACATAGGAGGTGCTGCTTGGGGCTTTATAGAAAAAGGTCGTGAGTGTTGGTTCTAATTTATAGAGAATAGCTACAAAGATATCTCTGAAGATAAATAATTCTGTAAATATATTCGAAAGAATATACCAAAATTAAATATCTACATCTGTGGATAAAATAGTTTTCGGAGATATCTATTGTGAATCACATCACATAATCAGGATTTTGTTATAATGAATATTCTTTATGAAATCATAAGACTGTTTTGCATTCTCATTGTATTCATCCCTATATATGCTATTGGTTTTAAAAAAATTGGTGGTTACAGTTGGAAAGTATCTATAAAAACAACATTATATACAGTAATTCTGTTCATTATTTCTGATAGTTTATGTAGATATTTTGGTTTATATTAATCTTTATCGGATGAGTTCCAAGTACACTGAATAAAGTAGCGATGGTGCTATTAATGAGAAATTATGATTTATAATGACAGATTTTACTCATAAAATTATTGAATCGCTTATAGCAACATTTTTTTGGTTTAATATATCTTTTTTATTATAATTTTATTTCTTATAGTTGGAAAGATTCTCTAAAAAATCATTATTAATAAGCTGTATATTCTTTCTTATTAGTCTTTTATTTAACTATATTGGTTTATATCAAATTATAAGTAATATTTTATAATGTATATTTTTAAATATTAATATTATATAGATACATATTTACAAATATGTATATTTAAGATAGCATTCAACGCTGTATGTTACAATCGCAACTTTTATGAAGGTACTTATAATGGATCTTATGGATCTTATGACTATTAGTGATACTCTTCTTCTTATTTATTTTTTTGGTTTCATTTCTGTTTGGTGTATTTTGTAAATATAACGTTGATAATTTAAAAGATATAATATTAAAAGCATTACACTAAAATTATTATTTATACATAATAATTTTTTATATTGTATTTTATACAAATACAATATATGATTGCGAAATTATTCGCCGTATTAATTATATCTATTACTATATTTATTTTTTTAGAAAAAATTTTGTTACATTTAGAAAATATCATAACGGCATTATAGTCAGTTATTATGTTCTTTATTTCTAATAACTTATTTATATATTTGTGTTTATATTAATTAAAAAACAGTCAAATCGATAAATTACCCAGCATGTTTATAACACTGCTTTAAAGGATGATATTTTTAAGGGCGTGCACAATCGGATAGTTAACTTGATTTTTTCCTTTCCCTAAAAAACAAGCAAGAATTAATTTTAGATTTTCAATGCGTTCCTAGCCTTAGGTGGATCTTGAAGGAACATTTGTCCTTGCTCCCAATACCATTTCCTAGTACAATCAGTGAATGGCATAACGCAAAACACTAAGTGTCAGTATTTTACATTTATGGAAGTAATAAATCTGTAGTGTGGCAATATTCGCCCTTCGAAAATGACTTTATAAATAATGCCATAAATAATGCCGATAATCTACGAATCCCCATCTCCTTTTAACTTTTATATGAATTTGTTTTTAAAATTTAATTTCTTATCGGCACATAAAGAGCTCTCTCTACAACAATACGATCTTTTTGTATTTCTATACAATTTACAGCTCTTTATGACGATATACTTTGTCACACGTTACCCCCTAAAACAGCATAAAAAAGCTCTCTTAAAATATAAACGTAAAGACAAACACAGATGATTTTAAAAATTGACTATTCTAATCTTTGTCATTTAGTCTAACCTCGCAATGAAAAGCTTTTGGAAAACTCTGCCAAAAATATAAACATACGAAAGTATAGAGGCAAATTTTTCCAAACAATAAATTAAAAGAGGGACACATGACTGAAAAAATTTATCCAATATCAGAAGAAATCAAAAAAAATGCGCTTATCAATGAGGAGACCTATCAACAATGGTATCAAGAAAGCGTCAATGATCCAGAAAGCTTCTGGGCAAAACATGGAAAATGCATTGAATGGTTTAAACCTTATACAAAAGTAAAAAACACTTCCTTTAATGGAGATGTATCAATAAAATGGTACGAAGATGGAATAACAAATGTTGCCTATAACTGCATTGATCGCCACCTGAAAACCCATGGAGAAAAAATCGCGCTTATTTGGGAAGGAGATAATCCTTATCATGATAAAAAAATAACCTATAACGAGCTTTATGAACATGTTTGTCGTTTTGCCAATCTTTTGAAAAGTCGTGGCATTAAGAAAGGCGATAAAGTAACCATTTATCTTCCCATGATTCCCGAAGCAGCCTATGCTATGCTCGCCTGCGCCCGCATTGGTGCTGTTCATTCGGTTATCTTTGCTGGCTTTTCTGCTGAGGCAATAGTAGGACGCCTTGTTGACTGCGAATCAACCTTCATTATTACAGCTGATCAAGGCTTGCGTGGCAGCAAACGAATCAACTTAAAAGACAATGTTGATCATGCTATTGAGATAGCAGCGCGCCAAAACGTGCATGTGGACCAAGTCATGGTTATACGGCGGACTTGTGGACCCATTCAATGGATAGAGGGACGTGATTTTTGGTACCACGAAGAGATAGCTCATGCCAAAACAGACTGCCCACCAGAACCAATGAACGCTGAAGATCCGCTTTTTATTCTTTATACTTCAGGCTCCACCGGCAAACCCAAAGGTGTTTTGCATACTACAGCGGGCTATCTCGTTTATGCCGCAATGACACATCAATACGTTTTTGATTATCACCCTGATGAAATTTACTGGTGTACAGCTGATATTGGTTGGATTACCGGTCATTCTTACTTGGTTTATGGACCTTTATGCAATGGTGCGACCACTTTAATGTTTGAAGGCACACCAACCTTTCCTGATAAAGGAAGATTTTGGGAAATTGTCGACAAGCATCAAGTCAATACACTCTATACCGCACCAACAGCTATCCGCACCTTAATGGGAGCAGGAAATTCGTTTGTTGAACACTCAAACAGGACATCGTTGCGTCTTTTAGGCACGGTAGGAGAACCGATTAACCCAGAAGCATGGGAATGGTTTTATCATACAGTTGGAAATGACCGTTGTCCGATTCTCGATACATGGTGGCAAACAGAAACAGGAGGGCATATGATCACGCCCTTGCCTGGTGCAACCCCCCTCAAAGCAGGATCAGCCACACGTCCTTTTTTTGGTGTTCAACCCCAAATTGTTGATGCTCAAGGCAATATTTTAGAAGGTGAAGCAGAAGGCAATCTTTGTATCAGTGATTCATGGCCAGGACAAATGCGCACGCTTTATAAAGATCATGAGCGCTTTATTCAAACTTATTTTTCCTCCTATAAAGGAAGATATTTTACAGGCGATGGTTGTAGGCGTGATAGTGACGGCTATTACTGGATTACAGGGCGGGTTGATGACATTCTCAATGTCTCGGGGCACAGGTTAGGAACTGCTGAAATTGAATCAGCCCTCGTTTCTCATCCCGCTGTATCAGAAGCAGCCATTGTGGGTTACCCGCATCCCATTAAAGGACAAGGAATTTATAGTTTTATCACCTTAATGGAAGGGACGGCTCCAAATGAAGAGTTACAAGAAGAGCTTATTAAACATGTGAGAAAGGAAATAGGCTCCATTGCCATATTGGATAAAATTCAATTTTCCCCACAGCTTCCCAAAACGCGATCAGGAAAAATTATGAGACGTATTTTACGAAAAATCGCCGAAAACGATTTTGATACTCTCGGAGATATCTCAACTCTTGCCGAACCACAAGTTGTTGAAGATCTTATTGCCAACCGACAAAATTAAAGAAACCACGAAGAAACACAACATACGGTGGTTTTTGTTTTTCTGCTAAAATTATCCTAGCATTGTTACGAAAACCACCCATGAGAATAAAAAAACAAAACAATTCATGGGAAGCTCAACAACTCTAACAACAAACGCCTTTCTTCATAACAAATAAGAAACAATAGAAGAAAAAACTTCACGGTTGGAAGATGCTAAGATTGGAATATAAATGCGAATAGGAATAAGAAAGTGAGATAAAAAGAGCAACATAGCTTTTTAAAATCACCCAGTACCCACTCAATGCAAAAAAGCCTCTGAGAAAGAAGGAAAAATAGTTCTGATGTTTATGCTAGAATCACTTTGAAATTCCTGCTAAAATCATAAATAAAGCTAAAAAGAGAAAGTATAAGTGATAATATTTTTGAGCAAAAATATTTATCTATAACGAGGGTGTATAAAAAATATTGAAAACCATGAAATCTAAAATAACCAAGCTTACAACAAAAATCTAAAGTAATGAAAGTAAGAGTTCTTAGAATAAATGATGCAATATAAAATCAGGAGTAATAATAAAAAGTGATTCATTTTGAAAATGTCGGTCTACGCTATGGAATGGGACCTGAGGTCCTTCGTGATATTAGCTTTCATATTCCTCCTGGATCATTTCAATTTCTCACTGGCGCCTCTGGAGCAGGGAAGACGTCGTTGATGCGTCTTATGTTTTTGGCACTCAAACCCACCCGCGGTCATATTGATTTATTTGGAACAGACACAGCGTTACTCAAACGACAAGAGCTCCCTGCGCTGCGACAACGTATCGGTGTTGTTTTTCAAGATTTTCGTTTACTCGACCACATGACCACTTATGAAAATGTCTCCTTACCTTTACGCATTAAAGGACAAGAAGAGGCAACCTATCGCAGTGAAGTGGAAGATCTTCTCTGTTGGGTAGGTCTTGGAGATCATATTCATGTTTTACCACCAGTTCTTTCTGGCGGAGAAAAACAAAGGGTAGCCATTGCACGCGCGCTCATTGATCAACCTGAAATTCTACTTGCTGATGAACCTACCGGAAATGTCGATCCGCCCTTGGCAAAACGCCTACTGCGTTTGTTTATTGAATTAAATCGTTTTGGAACAGCTGTTATCATTGCTACCCATGATATTGCCTTAATGGAACAAGTTGCAGCACGACGTATGCTTCTCCATAACGGACGGATGACGATTCATGAATAAGTCTTTCCCCATTTTTACAAGCAATAAAAAAAATACAACAGCGATTATTCCCAGTGGTAATATTTCTGGAAAAGCATTGGTTGCCGTGATTGCTATTATGACGTTTCTTTCAAGCCTCACCTTAATCGGTGTTGATTTAGTCCAACGCGCCGCCCAAAATTGGAGTAATCAGATTAGCTATGAAGCAACAATACAAATACGCCCCATAGACAATGTTGATATCAACAAAGCACTCCGTGATGCCGTACAATTGGTTAAAACATTTTCTGGTGTACAAGATGCAAAAATTGTTGACCAAAAAGCTACCGAAAAATTACTGGAACCATGGCTTGGAACAGGCTTTAATGTCAATGAACTACCCCTTCCCCGCCTTATCATTGTGACCCTGAAAGAGGATGAAAAAATCAATTTTGCAGCCATTAATCACGCCATTAAAACCCAAATTCCAGGAGGTCAATTTGATGATCACCGTGTTTGGGTCCATCGTTTTGCAACCATGGCACACACCACTGTTTTTATTGGTTTTTCAATTTTAGCATTGGTTCTAGGCTCTCTTATTCTTACCATCATTTTTACCACCCGCAATGCATTGGCAGAAAATGCGCATATTATCAATGTCTTATATTTCCTTGGTACTGAAACTATTTTCATTGCCCGCCAATTTGACTGGCATTTTTTTAAAACTGCACTGCGTGGTGCTTTATATGGTGGTCTCACAAGCATATTTCTGTTTTTAGCCTTTTGTCTCTGGACGAATTATAACTTGGGAAGAGTGGAAGCTAGCCAAGTAACAGCTTTGTTTGGACATATTTCCATAAGTTCCGTTCCTTACGGAAAAATCATTTTTCTTATTATTTTCGTTTCTTTTCTTACCACTCTTACAAACCGCATGACTATTTTAGCGCAATTGAAAAAAATCGATCAATGTGAAAATGGTTTATTTTAATTTTATGACTTACCACTCCTACCATTCCAACTCGTTGAGGCAAAACAATTTAGAACGTCCTCTTCCAAAACGACCCCACTATCGTTGGTCTGTGTGCTTTTTATTTCGCTATTTTCCACCGACAACACTTACTCTTGCAATCATTGTTTTCATTTTCTGGGGCGGTTTTATTGTTTTTTCTGAAAAAACTGAACGACTTTCTCCCCCAAAGCCTCTCCCCAAAGCTGATGCCATCATTGTGCTTACAGGCGGAGAAAACCGAATAGAGACAGGAATCCATCTCTTACAAAAGGGGCTTGGTTCACGACTCCTTATCAGTGGCGTAAACGCCACAACCAATCTGAAAGGTTTCATGCATAACAGGCATATTACCCCACAGCTTGTCTCATGTTGTATTGACATTGGGCATCAAGCGATTAACACCAGAGGGAACGCTAAAGAAAGTGCTGCTTGGATCAAAAAACACCACTATAAAACCCTTTATATCGTCACCCATGATTACCATATGTGGCGCTCAATGCGAGAACTTAAGTATTTAATGCCTGATATCCATTTCATTGCTTATCCTGTTAAAAAGAGCGATGCTGAAAGCGCAATACAACAGATCAATCAAATCCGCATTCTCATATTCCAATATATTAAAACGCTCCAAGTTTATATCAGAACCGCATTCTAATCTTTATCCTTCTCTTTATCCTTCTGACTTTTTTAAAAACCTTGCCACCCACGAACCGCTTCATACCGTTCTTTCCATAGCCTTCCACACGAGGTTGCCTCTATAAAAGCTCGACAGAGCTACCCTCATACAAAGCAAAATACCCCCAATACACGTATCACTGTATTGCACATTCACCCAAAGACATCTCTTACATCCCAAACATATCTCACAGCACGGGATCTGTACATGCCATCTCAATATATAAGCTCTTGTAAATAGAGCCCCCAGCCAACTATAAGATCTCCCGACTTGTTATAGAGATCTATTTATACCACCGTCTTTACGCTTCATAAAAAAGACAAACCAACCCCATCCTATATTTTACCGCCCCCAATATTACGATAGCTCTTACACCACTTGGGATGATTGGTAAGAGACATGCTTTCGCCTTTTTTTAACACGAGCATACCAACCTCGTATGACATGAAAAGAAGTAATTTTAATAGATTTAAAATAAGAAAATTTATGATACTTAGATTTCTCATTCAACAGAGAGAAGCTTAAACTATCATTATAAACCAATATATTAGTAATAATCTCTTCATTCAACAAAGCATCTTCATAAGGGCATTTTAGATCACAGATAGGAATAAGCTCAAAACGCACACCACCACGAACATCCCACACTTTTTATCGCAATCTTTTTTGAAATCATTTCCCACTAAAAACACTTTTTGTTTGGCTGCCTCCCCAAAAAAGAACGAAAATTTTTAAACTCTAGCGATCTGTAAACAATAACAATCCAGCTTCTTGTCTAATGCGTTCTCCCTGTTCACTTCCAATCACCCCCGCTCAAAGGACGATGATTCCCATCAGCAACGGTTTGTAAACAATCCTACTTCTCTGGGAAAGTTCCTCTCAGCTTCCCCATTTATATGGTTTACTCACATAAGGCTCAACGAACAAGCTCTGCTTAAAGCTATTCATCACTGTCGCTAAAGCGCATGCGTCATCATTTTATCCGTCTACTACCTAAGATGTTTTATCACATACAACATATTGATTTATAAGGAAAGTTTATACGCTACAACTTGAATGAGATCTCTCAATATCATCAGATTCTCTCATTTTAAATCTATTCTCTGTTGAATCAATCAAAACCATTTTCTTGCACATCACAAGGGAAGAGAGCTTGCGTGGCGTAAAACTGTACAAAAAAGACATGCCTCTTATGGACTTGTCTCAAGTGCCAAAAACTGTCGCAATACCCACGAGCTGGCAAAGTGTATGATAGTGCCAGTTTGTTACGACACAGCGCTGTTTTACGTCACAATGGATAACTGAACATTTTCAGTTTCTCTCACTTCCAATTTTGGAAGACTGCGCACAATTTTCATTGTTTCCAAGCTTACCGTAATAACCCGCTGAAACAATTCCAGAGGATAGGCCGGATTACCCACCGTTTCAACAGCATAGCGATTAGCATCATTCACAATCCCACTCGCTTTATCCGTTTTGACAATCTGGCGCTCCATAACCCATTCAAGAGCAGACCTGCCATTGACTACATAATCATAAGCTTCAAGAGGAATATTCTGCATCGTGATATGCGCATTATAAATCACTGTGCTTTTATCAATAGCGCCACGCTTACCAGCAAATTTCATCGCTTCAACACGATAGAAACTCTTCTCATCAGAAATCATCCAAGTTCTTGGATCACCCTGTTTATAGGTAACAGGATAGGGCTCAACCTCTTCATAATTCATATGCAAATCACCAAGATTTCGCCCCGCTGTTACAAAAGCCCAAAAATCCTCTACCTTTTTAACTGTTGGGATACGTGGCAATTGTTTAGACAAGTTATGCGCATAACGTGCACGATAATCCTCAGAATGCAAAATCCCATAAACATAATAAAACAAATCATCCTTTGTTATCATTTCACCAGGATATGCTGCCTTAAAATATACCAACCCTTCATCCGTGAGAGCATCACGCCGCTGCAAACCAGTTTCTTTGCTTTCCTCTGCAAAATTTGCAAACAAATGAACCTGATCCTTCTCTTTATCTCCTAAGGACTCAGCATCCTCATAAATATACCGTGGAAAACATTGGCTTTTCTCCATTGCATCATAGCTAGGCAAAACCCTACTCATCAAAACAGAAAAGCCATTGCTTGCTCCAATTCCCGTAACTTGTATGACCCTGTTTCCAAACGATTTTTCTAAAGGAAATATACGTAGCATTTGAAAAACTCTATGGTTAAAAACACGATTATAATAAAGCCATTGCTGTGTAAAAGGACGATAAAGACTTTGAACTACGTAATCACTTTTAAATTCAGAAAACTTTCCTCTTACCAATTCTTCTTTAAGGCTACTACTCCAGCTGATTTTCCTTGCATCTAAATTTACGAAATCATTCACAGCATTTGCACGCACTTTGCGGTCAGAATGCGCATAAGCATTACTAAAACGTTCCACTTCATTGTTATAAAAAGTTATCGTGTTACGCATATTCTTCGCTAAAGCTTCACGGCTTGAATTATATGCCCAAGCATCACGACTAGTTTGTACACCACCAGAAAAATTTTCAAAGAGTTTTTTATCACTGCCCTTCTTATCACCTAAAGCTAAAAATTTTTCAAAATCACTGTTGCGCTGATCCAGCCAATCACCATGCTCATCTGGCGTAATCATCTGCCAGCCTTGTTCACGCTTGATACCGCCAACACTACCTAACCGCTGAAGTTTAGATAATTTCTCTTTTGTCGTGAGATAATCTCCAATATCGTGGAAATATATTTTCCCACGCTGTTGAGATTCGGGATTTTTTACGAGAATAGAGATAGCAATGGGAGCTCGAGATCCAGAGCCAAAAATTTTACCCCCTTCTTTTCGAGAAAGTTCTCCAGAAGTTCGTTGATTCCCCCGCAAATGGAAAATATAAAGGCTGCTAAATTCCTCGACTAAACATTTTCGTAAACCATCCGTAGAATGACTATTGATAAAACTTGCATTTGTCACAAAACCAATAACACCACAGTCTTTTATGCGATCACTCGCCCAACGAATGGCACGAATATAACTGTCATAAAGTCCATTAACATTGCTCGCTTTGGATTGAGGAGCATAAGTTTCACGAATGCGACGGTCCAATTTAGGATAACCAATATTTTTCGCATTATCGTTTTCGCTTTTTTGCCCAGAAGAATAAGGAGGGTTGCCAACAATAACACGAATATCCAGTTCCTTCTGACGTGATCGACGTGTGCTGTTATCCACCAGCAAATCACTGATCAGGTCTTTTTCTTTCTCATAAAGCTGGAATGTATCGGTTAAACAAATTCCCTCAAAGGGAACATAATCTCCCCCCATCAAACCATGATAGGTCGTCTCAATATTAATGGCTGCAATATAATAGGCTAAAAGCACAATCTCATTGGCATGAATTTCATGACAAAATTTGTGTTTCATCTCCTCTGGCTTTATCAGACCCGATTGTAAAAGCCGCGTGATAAAAGTTCCCGTTCCAGTAAAGGGATCCATGATGTGCACACCCGATGAGCCAAGCGTTTGCCCAAATTCTTGCTCTAAGACATCATTGACAGAGTGCAAAATAAAATCCACAACCTCAACGGGGGTATAAACAATGCCAAGTTTTTCTACAGTACGTGGAAAAGCATAACGAAAAAACTTATCGTAAAGCTCTACAATCAACCTCTGTTTTGCTTTTGGATCCGTAATTCCACTGGCGCGTAATTTTACACTTGCGTAAAATTTCTCAAGATCTTTGGATTCCTTATCAAGGTTTGCCTCATCAAGCACATCAAGCATACGTTGCATAGCACGCGAGACAGGATTCTCACGTGTGAACTGATACCCTTCAAACAACACCTGAAAGACAGGACGCGTGATAATATGCTGTGCCAACATCTCAATCGCATCAGCTTCTGTAACAGCATCATTTAAATCATCACGCAGTTCTGCCACAAACCTGTCAAAGGCTTGGCGCGCCTCAGTATTTGGCTCTGCCAGAATACCTGTTAAGCGCGTGATATGATTCTTAGCAATTTCAGCAATGTTGCTCGCCCAATCTTCCCAATAATCACGTGTCCCACATTTCTTGACGATCTTTGCCAAAATCGCACGAGAAATTTCATCCACCGGGAAAGAAAACTGCTTGTTTACCTGATCTGTACGAGTTAAATCATATTCCGGTGTTCCAATTCCCGCTCGTGCCGGTTGTACGCGTAGTGGAAGATTGTCTACAACAGCTGTAACAGCCTGTAACTCAGTGCTCTGTGTGACACCAATAATCTCAATCACATTGCTGATATCTTGGCTCAGCGATGCCTTATTAATCGTCGCATCAAAACGATCATCATGCGCACGCAAAGCATTTAAAATTTGCCAAACAACCCGATATTTATCATTGTTGTTCAAAGCCTGTTCCACCGGAATCCCAGAGGGAATACCAATTGGCAAAATGACATACCCCATCTTTTTGCCCTCAGACCGACGCATCACCCGCCCAACGGATTGCACAACATCAATCTGGCTCTTACGTGGATTTAAAAACATGATCGCATCCAGAGCCGGAACATCCACCCCCTCAGACAAACACCGTGCATTGGTCAAAATACGACAAACATCCTCACCACTATCAGCTTTCAGCCAATCAAGTAATGCACCACGATCCTTCGCATTGAAAGTGCCATCAACATGCTCAATTTCACACTTCAGAAAGTGCTCATTTTCCGTATCCTCTTTCGTATAATCAAGATATTCTCTAACAACCGCAGAAAATTCATCACACACCAGTTTAGAACTTTCAATAGTCTTGCAAAACGCCAAAGCACGACGCATGGGGTGTGGATCCGCACCAACATCAGCCTTCAGATCTTGTTTTGTCAGCGCCTTATAACAACCAATAATCTTCGTTGCATCATCAAGAACAAGTGAAGACTGGTCATCACTAAGACGCTTCTGAACAGCGGAACTGACCAATTTTTCATCCATTGCTAAGACAATAACCTTATAATCCGTTAAAAGATCATTTTGTACTGCCCAAGAAAACCCCCGATAAAAAAGTGTTTTACCAAAAAGCTTTTCATCATCCATCGAAGCAAGAATAACATTGGCTTCATTCGCGCGACTTTTTGCGTTATCACCAAAAATGCGTGGTGTCGCTGTCATATAAAGGCGCTTCTTGGCACGAATAACATCATTAGAATGCACCTTAACAAAATTGGATTCATCCTCTCCAACCAGCGTTGCCCCTGTTGTACGGTGCGCTTCATCACAAATGATAAGATCAAATGTTGGCAAACCATACTTTTTCTGAGCATCCGCAACCACCTGAATGGATTGATAGGTTGCAAACACAACGGTCATCCTATCTGCAACACTCTTACCCGCCTGTTCTGCAAGTTTAGCAGCATCGGTTGTCGCCGGAAAAGCAAGATCAAACACATCAATTTCAGCAACATCATCACTATTTTTACGACGCTTTCCCACTTGTGTATCTGAACAGACAGCAAAGGATCTCAATCCGATTTCTGCATCCGTTGTCCATTCACGGACCGTCTGTGACATCAGTGCCAAGGAAGGAACAAGAAACAGAACAAACTTGCCTTCACCCGCTAAATCCTCAGCAATTTTAAGACTGGTAAATGTCTTACCAGTACCACAAGCCATAATAAGCTTACCCCGATCTGCTTGAGCAAGCCCAGCACGCACATCACGCAATGCATCCTGCTGATGTGGACGGATTTTCTTTTTATCCTCCAACACAACTTTACCCTGGGCTGCAAAAGTTTCCCAACGGATCGGACTTTGTTGTATATCGGAAAGATTAATTCGTATAACAGGAATATCCTGCCCCCGTATCATTGTTTCAGCGTTATCACTCCAAGCACTTTCAGTGCTATCTATAATAACACGCCGCTTAAATGGAGCTTTCCCTGATGCCGAAATAAAACTATCAATATCTGCTTTTCTAATCCGATATGCTGCATCATAAAATTTACATTGGATTGCTGCAAAACCCTCTTCATTACGAATCTTTGCCACAAGATCGATACCAGTATCATGACCATCCCAATCATTTTCACGAGCCCAATCCTTAAAGGTTTGAACCTTTTCATAACACCCAAACTGAAGAGGATCATGTGTCAGATAAGCAAGAGCAAAACGCTCAAAATATGTACCTTTGTCCCGTTCGGTACGCGCTTCGTCACGATATGTCTGTAAAAGCGATTGCAGCGTCATGCTTCCCCCCAATGAAAAATACTTTCAATTATCGAGTCTAGCCAAATTGGTCAATGCCTATTATTTCCCCCAAAAGACTTTAGATAACTCGATTTACTGAATGAACCAATATTTATAATGGAATATGTACTAAACAAAACAAATGAATAAAGTTTTACTTATCAACAAAAGAATAGAATCTGCTCTTCCCACATCCCTGATAAATATCATGTAATCACGCACAAGAATGTAGAGATTTCCTTCATTATTTTGATGAGCTTTTTTTGATATTTATCTATTGAAAATAGTTTAAGCTCATATTCAGGAGGTGCTAAATGCAATAAAAGCATAACGTAAAACTAACAACTAGCTATACCAATACACATAATAATGAATACAGCAATTAACATTCCCAGCAACATGAGCCCATAAGTGTATTCATCTCGTTCTCCCTACAAAACTGGAGCTTCGTAAAAACCTATATCTCCGTCGCATAAAGCCATAAAGAATCTTAAAACCAAACGTTACCAATACCAACGCCCCTCCCTTTGCCATACAATTTGTGAGAAAAAACAGGGTAACGAATAAACAAAAGGAAAAGAAAAACTATAGAAGACCAACTCGCCTCGTATATCCGTTCATTTTTGGGATATAAGCTGCTTTTCGTTTAAACTTGCTTCTTTTTTATCTTGTTTATTAACAGATATACACTCCCCTTTCCCCTCTTACTTTTAGGTTAAAATCCTAAAGTTATCGCGCCTTGTATTTTGTATAGCTATAAAAATACAAGGGAAATTTATTCATGATACGTTGTGCCGTAAAACTTCATCCTTTAACGTTATATAAAGCACGCTCCATTTAACGAACAAAGCGTTTTCTAAAATAGAACAGCGAATAATGCTAAATTTTTCCCATCCATGTTTCGCTTCATAAACGCTTCTTCCAAGTGGAAAACATCACAACAAATATGCCCTACAATTGATAAAGCTTAATCGCGTGAAAGAGCGACAACAGGGTCAAGCCGTGAAGCTTGCCGCGCTGGAGAAAAACCAAAACAGATTCCAATGAGGGTTGAAAAAGTAAGGGATAAGATGATCGAATCAATCGTATAAACCAAGTGGATAGGCGCCTTAAACAGAAGAAATAAACCACCGATAGAAAGCCCAAGCAAGATCCCCAAACCACCACCAATGACACAAACCAACACCGCTTCAATGAGAAACTGCTGCAAAATATCACTTTGGCGTGCACCAACTGCCATACGCACACCAATTTCATTGATCCGCTCAGAAACGGTGACCAGCATAATATTCATCACCCCAATACCACCTACAATCAGGGAAATAGCTGCAATTGAAGAAATTAAAAGTGTTAAGATATGTGTACTTTCCATGATACGTTCACGAAAGAATTCTGAATTTCTAATGAAAAAATCTTCTCCACCATGCCGCATAATGAGAAAACGTTTCACCATGTTTTCCGCTAAATGTGAATCGACATCATCAGCAATCCTAACGGTAATCGCACGAACTTCTGTTGTGCCAAGAAAACGCGTTTGCACTGTTGTATAGGGCAAATAAAGCTGTAATGTATTTGATGTATTTCCATTTGCGTTATTTTGCGAATCAACAACACCAATAATGCGCGCTGGAACATTACCCACAAGCACCACTTTGCCAAGGGGACTTTCATGGCTATGGGGAAAAAGAACAGACAATGCTTCTTTCTCAATCACGAGATCAACCGCCCGATCATGCACACTTTTTTGATCAAAAAACTGTCCTTTGAAAACTTTAAGCCCCTGTGTCTGAAAGAATTGTTCTCCCACCCCCACAATGACAGCATTGACTTCAACTGCACCAAAACGCACTTTCGAACTTGTTGAAATCTGAGGCGTTACACCAGAAACATAAGGTAACCCAGACAAGGCTTCTGCATCAGCTTCAACAAGAGTTGTTATTTTCTCTGCTTGTGGATCAGAAAAACTTTTGCCAGGTAAAATTGTTAATGTATTAGCACCCAAGCTTTTAAAATTTTCCAAAATTTTCTCTCGTGTACCATTTCCCAAAGCCACCATAGCAATAATCGCCCCAATACCGATAATCACCCCAAGCATTGTTAAAAAAGTTCGCATTCGATGTGCATTCATTGCCAACAAAGCCATAATAAATGCCTCACGAAACCGCTCAACAAAAGACCGAAAAGAGCCAAGCTGTTGTTTAACTTTTAGTTTCTGTTTTTCATAAAAAGATTGACTATCCGTTTTTATTTTTGCCCCCGCTGCTCTTTTCTTTGCAACCTTTGTCATACTGTCAGCAATAATTTCTCCATCACTGATTTCGATAATACGCTCTGCTCTTTTGGCCACCTGCATATCGTGGGTTACAATGATAATAGTACGACCTTCTTGATGAAGCTCATCCAAAATACGCAACACTTCCTGTCCACTCTGTTTATCTAGTGCACCAGTTGGCTCATCGGCAAGAATAACCTCCGCATTATTCATCAACGCTCGAGCAATAGACACCCGTTGTTGCTGACCACCTGAGAGTTGATTTGGACGATGATTCACCCGATCGCCCATGCCCAAGCGCGTTAAAAGATCTTGTGCACGCTTTTTCCTTGCTTCCACAGCACATCCTGCATAAATAGCCGGAATTTCAACATTCCCAAGAGCTGTCAATTCATTCAACAAATGATAGCGCTGGAAAATAAAACCAAAATGATTGCGCCGCAAAGCCGATAATTCATCAGCTGAAAGAGAAGCTGTTTCTTTCCCTGCAATCCAATAACGACCAGAAGTTGCCCGATCAAGACAACCTAAAATATTCATCAATGTGGATTTTCCTGAACCAGAAGCTCCCACAATCGCTACCATTTCACCGCGCTTAATGGTAAGATTGATGTCCTTCAAAACAGTAACAAATGTTTCGCCCGCTGGAAATTTACGTACAATATTTTCCAACACAAGGACAGCATCTGCTTGGTTTGTGTTCATGGTTTAAATCTCGTCTTCACTATGCACGTCAGAAGGTTCTGGCATCACCCCATCAGGCGAGCCAGTGATAACGACATCACCCTCATTAAGTCCTGAAACAATCTCTGCCATCACCTTATTATTCAATCCAACGCTCACCTGTTTAGTAACCACCTTGTTTCCCCCCTCCAAAACAGAAACCCACGCCTTATGCTCTTTTGTCTCATCGCGTAAAGCATCGCTTGGAACCAACAAGACATTTTGAGCACGCCCTAAGATAATATGAACTTGAGCAGTCATATAGGTTCGCAAAAAATTGTCCGCATTATCAACATGTAGAATTCCGTTATAATAAATAGCTGATGAGATTAAAGCACTAGACCCCCCTACCATACCAGGGTTAATACTCACATCAGCACGAATTGCTTCAGGGGCAGGCTCTATCTTTTCTAAAACGCCCTCATAACGACGCTGCGAATTCCCTAAAACTGTAAAATAAAGTGGTTGTCCAGGCTGAACTTTAAGAACATCAGCTTCTGAGATTTGCGCCTTGATCGTCATCTTTGACAAATCGCCCAAAATAACAATTGTTGGCGCCGACTGAACTGCATTCACATTCTGCCCTTCTTCCACAACTGTTGCCAAAACCGTTCCCGCTGAAGGGGCAATGATGCGTGTATAACCTAAATTGACCTCTGCACTATCCACATCAATTTGTGCTTGCACAATCTGCTGTTGAAGTTGAGCAATTTGCGCCTCACGTATTTTTACTTGTGTCGCAGCATCATCGAGATTAGCCCGTGAAACCGCACGTGACTCGATCATTTTTTTCTGACGTGCTAAATTTTTCTGCGCAAGAGAAAGATGGGCTTCTTGTTCTACCAAACTCGCATAATAGTGAGATAATGCTGCTTTTTTTCTTTTTAAATCATTTTCTTGATCTGTAGGATCAATTTCTGCCAAGAGATCGCCTTCTTTCACAACACTCCCAGGAGAAACGCGCATTGATACCACACGCCCTGTTGCACGCGCACCAACAGCCACCAACCGATAAGGACGTACAAGACCAGAAGCTAAAACACTTTCCTCAATATCCCCACGCTTCACCACCGCTGTTATATAAGTTGGGCTAGATGTTCCAAAAACAACAGAACGCAACCATAAAAACAAGAGAAGAAGGAATATGGCAGTTAAAAAGAAGGAAAGTTTTTTGTGTTTTGTAATGAAATTTTTGAGTAGACTTTTTTTCATTTCCCTACCTTTGCACGCGAACGAGGTGCACCATCAACGACTTCCGGACGTGATACATCAACAACGCCATCCCAGCCCCCCCCCAATGCTTTCATCAACGTGATATATTGCGTAACCAAAGAAACACGGCTATCTTTAAGTGCCATTTGTGCAGAATAATAAGAGCGATCAGCGTTTAACAATTCAAGAAAACTGGTATTTCCATTCTCAAAAAGGCTCCGTGAAAGTTTTAAGGAATGAAGAGAAGCTTTATTCGCAACGATTAGCTTTTCTAAGCGTTGATGTTCTTTAGTTAATCTTACCAGCGCATTTTCTACATCTTCTAAAGCTCCCAACACAGCAGCCCGATAAGTAATAAAAGCTTGATCACGCTGTGCACGCGCAACAGCAATAGAAGCCTCAACCTGACCTCCATTAAAAAGAGGTAAACGAAGACCAGGTCCAAAAGACCAGCCAATCGTTGAATTTTTCCATAACTGATCAATCGCCGTTGCGGCTGTCGAAATATTACCTGTTAAAGTAAGTGATGGATAGCGATCTGCTTCACGCTGACCAATCCGCGCTGTTGCTTGCGCGTATTGACGCTCTGCCCGTCGCAAATCCGGACGTGTTAACAAAATATCGGCTGGAATTCCTGCTGGTATCGGCCAGCGTGGTTGTGGAATCTTTGCATGTTTAGCATTTTTTTGTAAAAGATCCTTCAATGCCGTAGGCACACGACCAGTTAAGACAGAAAGGCGATGAACGCTCATTGCTAAATTCGCTTCCATCTGTGATATATCTGCTTCTGTATTTGCCATTTGTGCTTGCGCATTTGAAACATCAAGCTCAGAAACATCACCAGCTG
The DNA here is from genome assembly GCF_042194215.1 of Bartonella sp. MR100HLJHH. Classification (NCBI taxonomy): domain Bacteria; kingdom Pseudomonadati; phylum Pseudomonadota; class Alphaproteobacteria; order Hyphomicrobiales; family Bartonellaceae; genus Bartonella; species Bartonella sp. MR100HLJHH. The sequence continues at coordinate 17,521 of NZ_JBHIMR010000002.1, read as the reverse complement.
TTAATCTAGCGCGCATCAATTCATAGGTTTTACGTTGTGATACAGCAATTTGCCGCACAATCAACAACTTCTGTTGCCAACCACGCATTTGCACATAATTTGTTGCCACATCTCCTAACAGTGTCACCATGGTAGCGCGCATATCTTCCACAGCCGCATCAAGACCATAACGCGCTGCTTCAACCGCTCGTTTATACCCACCAAAAAAATCAAGCTCCCAGCTTGCATCAAAACCACTATGATATTGGTTTAACAATGCATCAGACTGTCCAGAATGACTACGGGTTCCTGAAATTGAATTGGACACATTTGGCAAAAGAGTTCCTACAACCTGTCCTAAACCCGCACGCGCCTCACGTACCCGAGCTTTGGCAACAGCAACATTATTATTTCCAGAAATCGCATAATCCATTAACGCATCTAGAACGGGGTCATTCAAACGCCGCCACCATCCGGCAAGCGCAACTGACTGCCCAGACGCCTGTGCAGATTTTTCTCCCCAACCTGCTGGAACACGAAAAGATGTTTTCTGGTAATTAGGACCAACCATACATCCTGACAAAAGCAAACACAAAAAGATACTAGAAAGTAATCCACGAGAAGCGCCCCTTTTGAGATTTCTGATATACATCTAGTCTCCCGCATTCTTTCAGAATCATTATTTAATATTAATACTTTATTTACTTCTTATTTCAAACTTAACGTGAAAAATCAAATACAGTTTGCACAGGAATATGATCTGAAGGACGTTCCCATCCGCGCGCATCACGAAAAATCGAAAGATCTACAACAAAAGGTGCTAAATCAGGAGAAGACCAAATATGGTCAAGCCGCCGCCCATAATCGGTAAATGCCCAATCGCGTGCACGATAACTCCACCATGTGTAAAGCTTGGTAGGAACAGGGATATGTAACCGCATCAGATCAACCCATCCACCTTGACAGCATAAAGCTTTTAAACGCTCGGTTTCAATGGGAGTATGGCTTACAACCTTCAACAATTTCTGATGAGACCAAACATCCTCTGCCAAAGGAGCAATATTTAAATCGCCCACCAAAAGAGAAGAAAGACCATCTCCTTGATCCGCACATACGGAGGACATTTCTTCTAAAAAATCAAGCTTATGCCGAAATTTTTCATTCACATCAGCATCAGGAATATCTCCCCCAGCAGGAACATAAAAATTATGAATCCGCAAGCTTCTCCCATGGGCTTCCACAATAACTGAGATATAGCGACAATCTTGGTTTTGGCAAAAGAAACGCTTTTCTAACTTTTTAAAAGGCAACCGAGAAACAATAGCCACCCCGTTATAAGATTTTTGTCCACTCAATGCGATATGCTTATAACCCGCCGCTTCAAAAGCCTCCACTGGAAATAAAGCATCTGGACATTTTGTTTCCTGTAGACACAAAACATCTGCGGAAAAGAGTTCCAAATACTGAAAAACCTGTGCAAGACGCAAACGAATAGAATTAATATTCCAAGTTGCAATACGAAAGAACATCCATTTCAATCCCAATGAAATAACACAGCACTATTTCTTTGAAGGAAGTGTAAACATTCCATTAGCGAAGCGGACGTCCGTCCGCACATTCATAATCTGCACAGTAGTTTCCAAATTTTGTTGGTCAACAATTGTCCACTGGCGCAAAGCAGAGCCTTTAGAATCAAAAACCATCCTTATTTGCCCTGCCCCAATCGTTTTATCACGCAGAACAATCGTCACAGCCCCTGGATCTTCGCGAAATGCCAACAAGCGCCCAGAAGATACATCAATTTTATCACCCAACAGAAACTTCATTGGCGTTTGCGAAAGTTGTGAAAAGTTCCAAGTATTCAAAGCCCGATTGTTAATACCTACAAATTGACCATCTGCAATAATCTGTAAGGGCATTTTTTTGTAAATGAAACGAATTTTCCCTGGACGCTCTAGGTAAAATGTCCCCTGAGACATTTTCCCCTTTGGACTAAACTGAATAAAATCACCTGTCATTGTTTTGATTGCCGCAAAGTGATTTACAACATTTTGCGCCTTTATCACTTTATTAGACGCTTGCGAAAAAACAGGAAAAGTTAAACACCAAAAGATAATAATTCCCACCAACCCAAAGACTCTTCTTTGCGACAAAAAAGACGTTTTCATAAAAAAATGCTCCCAAGCAATACCTAATTGACTTTATAATTTATAACTTAAGTAATCAACGATGAATAAATACCCTTCTTTATAAGATAACGATATTGTTTGAAAAAACTATCAAAAGATTTTTAAAAGTATTCTTCTTCGACCGTCCCCAAAACTTTCCGCTTACCCATATCATTTGCTGGACTAATAATGCCTTCTCCTTCCATCCTTTCAATCAATGTTGCGGCACAATTATAACCAATACCTAAACGGCGTTGAATATAAGAAGTCGAAGCCTTACTGTTCACGAAGTACAACTGCCACAGCTTGACTATAGGAATCATCTTCTAAAGAAAAAGCTAAAGAAACATCCTTCTTTATTTCTTGCGGTATCGTTTCCAAATAATTAGTCTGCGTTTAAGTTTCCGAAAGCATCCAAATTTCCCGTTTTTCTGCTGATTTTCTAAACGCATAATATATTCTTTCCCACCCCTAATCTGTGAAGCAACATAAATTATAGTCAATACATAACGGATTAAGTACTAAACATATTACTCACGCACCTGAAAACTCTTTTAAGTGGCAAAAATGCTTTTTTGACTTCCTTCCAATCCAAAAGAATAAAAATTTTCACCCGAACCAGTCTGTAAACAGTTTGGAGTTTAGCAGATTTCACTTGGCTTCCCACCCCATATGATTCATTTATATAAGGCTCGACAGATAAGCCTTGCCCTCAATATTTAGAGCGCACTAAAAAAACACTTAAATATCAAGCCTTACATGCTTTTATACCCCTACATTCGCAATAACATTATTTTATACCAAGATATTGATTTATAATAATTTATCTTTTTAACTTAAATCATAACGCCAAATACAGGAAGGTTCTCTCATCACATACTTTCTCATATCGAATCAATTGAAATCATTTTCTTGCACGTTACAAGCAAGGTTGGTGTGTGGATAAAAATTATATAAGATAAAGAATCCCCTTATAAAGAGTCTCAAATGCCAAGGAGCTATCGCAAATCGAGAGCTGGTGTATGAAAATGCAGAATTTCTACGATAAAGTGGGATAAACACTTGTTTTATAAGATATTATAAAAACAACTATAAAGATTTTTCAAAAGCGTTCTTCTTCGGCAGGCACTAAAATTTCTCGTTTCCCTGCGTGATTTGCTGGACTAATGATACCTTCTTCTTCCATCCTCTCAATCAATGTCGCAGCACGGTTATAACCAATGCCTAAACGGCGTTGAATATAAGAGGTCGAAGCCTTACGATCACGAAGCACAATAGCAACAGCTTGACTATAGGGATCATCTTCTGAAGGAGAAGCCAAAGAAACATCAGCACCATCCTCTTCAACTTCTTGCGTAATTGTTTCCAAATAATCAGGTCGTGCTTGCGCTTTGAGATGCGCAACAACCTGCTCCACTTCATCATCCGCAACAAAAGGACCATGCACACGTTGAACACGTCCTCCTCCCATCATAAAAAGCATATCTCCTTGTCCCAATAATTGCTCAGCCCCCTGTTCACCTAAAATTGTTCGGCTATCGATTTTTGAACTCACCGAAAAAGAAATACGTGTAGGAAAATTGGCTTTAATCGTTCCAGTAATAACATCGACGGAAGGACGCTGTGTCGCCATAATTACATGGATACCGGCAGCACGTGCCATTTGTGCCAAGCGTTGAACCGCGCCTTCAATGTCTTTACCAGCAACCATCATCAAATCAGCCATTTCATCAATAATAACAACAATATAGGGCATAGGACTAAAATCAAGCGTTTCCGTTTCATAAAGAGGCTCACCAGTTTCATGATCAAAGCCCACTTGAATTGTCCGCGCCATTGTCTCTCCCTGACTTGCTGCTTCCCTAAGACGTGCATTAAACCCATCAATATTACGAACGCCCAGTTTTGACATTTTACTATAGCGCTCTTCCATTTCACGAACAGCCCACTTTAAAGCAATCACGGCTTTTTTAGGATCTGTCACCACGGGCGTTAATAAATGAGGAATGCCATCATAAACCGAAAGCTCAAGCATTTTCGGGTCCACCATAATGAGACGACATTGTTCAGGTGTCATCCGATAAAGCAATGATAAAATCATTGTATTGATAGCAACAGACTTTCCCGATCCTGTTGTACCAGCAACCAAAAGATGGGGCATTTTTGCTAAATCTGCAATAACAGCTTCCCCCCCGATTGTCTTACCCAAAGCAAGCCCTAATTTTGCTTTGCTTTCAATAAATTCTTGCGCCTGCAACATTTCTCGTAAATAAACCATCTCACGCTTTGCATTGGGCAATTCTATTCCAATCACATTACGCCCTGGAACCACCGCAACACGCGCCGAAATCGCACGCATCGAGCGTGCAATATCATCTGCCAAACCAATAATACGGGAAGACTTAATGCCGGCAGCCGGTTCAAATTCATACAAAGTTACCACCGGTCCAGGACACGCATCAATAATTTGCCCCTTGACTCCAAAATCTAACAAAACCCCTTCAAGTTCCTGAGAATTTGCTCTTAAAACAGCAGGAGAAAGTTTTGCATCCCTAACAGACGGTGGTGGAACCGAAAGATAATCTACAAGAGGAAGAACAAAACCACCATTTGAAGAAGCTGTTAAAGACTTTCGATTTTTAACAGGAGAAACATAGGCTTTATTTTGATTTTCCTCACACTTTACTTTTTCACCCAAAAAAGTTGGCTCAATCCGATCAAATGACTTTCCTTGCCCCTTACTCTGAAAACGGCTTTTGAAACAGAACAAACGAAAGAAACGCGCTTGTAAAAAATAAAAAAGATGTAAAAGAGCGCCAAAAGTTGTCGCAAAAAAACCATGATTTTCACGATCATCCTCTGCAGCATATTCCGTATCTTCTTCCAATTCAAAAACTGGATTAACAATTGCGTCTTTTGGAATGCTTTTTTCTTTTCTTTTCTTTGTTCGACGCCGCCATATCACATTGCCAGCAAAAGCAGCAGTGAAAAAACCTAAAAGAATAAAAACAACACTAAAAAACACCGTGTAAAGAGGAGAAAGAAAAAGAGGAAAGACTGAAGAAGCAACACTTAAAGCTTTATCTCCTAAAACCCCTCCCAATCCCATTGGCAATGGCCAATAAGTAAAAGAAGCAACAGGTGACATAAGGGCAAAAGCAATTAAAAAACAAATTGTTGATAGCACCCATAAAAAAAAGCGCAAAGTCAAATTGTAGATATTCTTTTGCGCCAACAAGAGAAAAGACCAAAATAATGGCGGCAACAAAACAGCAAGACTTGCCAAGCCAAAAAACTGCATAATAAAATCTGAAAAAATTGCCCCCATCCACCCCATAAGGTTTGTAACCTCATTTGTACTTGCATGGGTTAAAGATGGGTCCGCAACATTCCACGTCGCCAAAGCAAACACACAAAAAATAATAAAGCCCAAAAGCCCAAGCCCAATAAATACCCCTATCTGACGTAAAAACATCTCAATAAGACGCGAACCTTGAGAATTTCGCACTTCTAATGAATCATAAGGAGAAGAACTTCGGTGCATCTATCAATTCCAAATACAAAACTTTCATATTTTAAAGAGTTATAACTCCCTCTCTCTTACAAAAGGGTGAAGCTTAAACTCTGTGCCGATCTGTAAACAAAATAGCCTGTAAATAATCCGACTTCTTATCTAGCGCGTTCTACCTGCTAACCACTTCATATCATTCATATATCACCACCCTAAGAGACAATCCTTCATAAGGCGCACAAAAAGCTCTCCTAGGATATTTATCACACGATCAACCAAAAAACACCTCATGTGTAAAGTTTTACATGGGTCCTATAGGCACCTTCCTAAACAGATGATGTTTTTTACGCTACATCATGATAACGGCAAAATATGAATACTGTTTTAACCATCACGAATGAACACAATTTTTTATCTATCATACTAACTAAATATCCCCCTTCAGGACAGGCATACTAAAGTAATTCATACAACTTAAAAAATATACGATCATCTTTGTTTATTTTTAGTTTTCTTTTTTATCAACCAAGTGTAAAAAGAATTGAAGAGGACATTCAAAACAGCTTATCCGATAAATCTGTAAAATGAATCACATAAATGATGAAGCAGAAGAACTCTGAAAAACCAATCTGTCATCAGATTGGCGCCAAACAGAAACCTCGTTTTTGTAAAGCAGAGAGAAAAGTAAACGTTAAGATATTTTAGGCAATTTAAAAAGATATTCTTTTTAAAAGAAAGCAAACTGTAAACAATGGAAGAAATATTGTGTGTTCTAATCGCAATAAAGACGTAAAACCAAATAAAAAAATTAAATCTCATAAAACAAAACAATGTGATCTTCTCATTGCAGGGGGAGCGGCTGTCGGTTTAACCTTAGCGATAGCACTCAAGCAAACAGCCCCTAATCTGAAAATAAAAATCGTTGATGCTGCTCCACAAGAAGATACTCCTGCTTCTAACATACGAACCATTGCCCTTGCTGCTGCTTCTATTCGTATGTTAAAACAATTACAATGTTGGGAACCTATAAAACCCTATGCGCAACCCATTCATTCAATGATCATCACAGATACAAGCACAAGTGACCCTGTCAAACCCACTCTTTTAACCTTTGAAGGCGACATTAACCCTGGTGAGCCCTTTGCTGCTATGGTAGAGCAGAGAGAACTCATCAACACTTTAAAAAAACGTGTCAAAGATCTCAATATCCCTGTTATTGCAAACACGCGTGTCATTGATTTTCATCAAGAAGACCAACATAAAACCGTCACTTTAAATAATGAAGAGGTTTGGCAAACAAAATTGCTTATTGCAGCCGACGGAGCCCATTCGAAATTACGCCAAAAAGCAGGTCTTAAAAACTTTTCTCATCCCTATAAACAAACAGCAATCATCTGTACAGTTGAACATGAAAAACCCCATAATGGTCAAGCAATTCAACATTTTTTACCTGCCGGTCCTTTTGCTCTTCTCCCTCTCAAAGGCAACCGATCTGCCATTGTGTGGAATGAAGATCATAAAACTGCGCAATATTATCTCAAAGCTAATGCCCTTATTTTTGAAACAGAACTCGAAAGACGCATTGGCCATCGATTAGGCAAACTCTCTTGGAATGGCGAACGTCAAGCTTTTCCTTTGAGTCTTTCTTTAACACGTCAATGCGTTAAACCACGTTTTGCTCTCGTTGGCGATGCCGCCCATACCATCCACCCCATTGCAGGACAAGGACTCAATTTAGGATTACGTGATAGCGCTGCCCTCGCTGAAGTGATTATTGAAACAGCACGACTAGGTCTTGACATTGGCTCCCTCACTGCTTTAGAGCGCTATCAAAGCTGGAGACGTTTTGAAGTTGTCCGTATGGCTTTAAGCAATGATTGGCTTAATAAACTCTTTTCTAATGATAGCCTTCTTTTACGGATGCTCCGCGATACCGGCCTTGGTATTGTTAATCAAGCGCCAAAAATAAAAAAATACTTCATCCAAGAAGCTGCCGGACTCACTCCAAATGCCCCACGCCTTCTACACGGCTTCCCACTTTAAGCAAAAATTCATCCTATTTCACTTTTTTACAACCTTTGCCTCCCTCCTTCAAAGAACAAAAAATTCCTATCTCATCCAATCTGTTTACAAACCAGATTCCTGTCGAGTAATTTTCTCTTGACTTCCTCCTGCCATATTTCACTTAATATAAGACTCGACAAGCGAGATACATTCTAAGAATATTCACCACGCACTGAAAAAAAACATTTAATGTCTCAAAGAGGTTGCCTTATATCACCACACCTTAAAAGAAGCCATTTCACGTCATAACGAAATAAACAAGACCTTTTAGCACACAACATTTTATTTATAATAATAAATTCATTGTTCTCATATTGAGTGATAAATCTAACGATCATAAAATACCATTAATTCAAATCTCTCTCATGTTGAAGCAATCAAAATCATTCACTTGCACATCACAAGCAGGAGTGTCGTATAAATAAAACAGCAATAAAAATCCTTACCCTCTCAAGTACTAAGAGCTTTAGTAACATTGGAGGTGAGTAAAGTGTATAATGGCGCCGGCTTATATTTTTTATTGAAATAAAAATGGTGGTGTACAAAATGGATTTTATGTAATCATAGGGACTTTTACGTTATACTATTCACGAGAAGCACCATAAAATAAGCTTAGTTGCATTGAAAAATTTTTCTTTTAAAAAAAGCACGTAAATTGGTAACACAACTGTATTCTGTTTGAGGTATTCTGTTCCTCAGACTAACCCTTTAACTTATTGTGGAATACCACACGATTTTAGAAAAAATATTCTAATATATAACAAAGTGTTCCGTACTCTATACCATCACACACAATTGTAAACTTGCATATCACCCCCCCTATTTCACACCATAAAAGAAGATAAACCGCAATAGAAATGACTCAATCCTTTTATTTTCAAATAAGCTCTTTATTCATTATTCATAAATGCTCATAAATGAATTTTAATCACAAACGCTCAGAAATATGTCATAAATTCTATAAACCCCATAACAGCCATAAAAATTTTTCATTTCCTACACACTCACTCATCTCAACAAAACGAACGATAAATAAAGTAAATGCCTCATATATAATCTTACAGAAAAAAGACCAAACAAAATCTATAACATCAGGCTTGTTCTACAGAACAATATTTCAAAAATATAAGTATGCTAATTTATTAACTTATTAATTGATAAAATTATCATTTTACATATTAAGTGAAAATCCCCATGCAATAAATTATTCTCATTTCGACCACTTTTGTAAAGAGTCAATAAAACTATAAAAAGAAGTAAAATATCCCCCTCTCTCAAATGCCAAAAGCAATTACAATATTATAATCTGGCATCATCATTATGCTTGCCAGATTATAACAACAAGACCTTTTTCATTTAAATACATTTATTCATGCCCCCTATCATTTTATTTGATCACTCAATACTTTAATATATTCGTTCAGTATATCTATACAATCAAATTACCCAAAAGAGCATACTTCTTACATTTACATTCCTTGGTATTCCCTTATCTTGTAAATATCGCACACGTGTTATGTTACTTCAAGTTCATCAAGTGTATACCCATTCTCCAACCACTCTTTAATCCACTTAGGCCTACGTCCACGCCCATTCCATAATTCCCATTGGTTATTGGGATTTCTATAATGGCGCTCTTTGCTCACAAGATCAGCGATATCAATTCCATGGGCATTAGCAATTTCAAGAATTTTTCGTCGCGCATTTTGCTTTTCCTTTGCTTGCCGTTTTTTTAATTCCATATCGATTTGTGTACGCATCTCTTGTAGTTCATCAAAATTCATATTTTTGAGATCATTCACCTTAATTACTCCCCTTGCAAAAAAGAATTTTTTCTTGCCATATTTTAAACACAATTATAGACAATTTTCGTCTATTTATTATCGAAATTAAAATTACGATACATATATCACTTTGACGGAGATGTGCTTTGGACCACAAAGAACTGTTTATTGGTACATCAATTACCACCACTGCATCTTTTTTCAGTTCAATCGCTGGAACTACTAAATGCAGTGCTCAAACACCATCACACCTCTCTGACTCTCATGAATCAGTAGCCAAAAGTAAATATAAATCGTCACTCTATAAGTTATGGCAATACGCAACAAAGAACAAGCCCTCTCTGTATAATGATAGTGTGGTTCATTATGACAATAAAACCTCCCCTCATACACAACGGATTTTTACTTCGTATAAATTTTTTTTGAAAAGATTTTTGCAACTAGAAAATTATATAAAACAAGCAGCTTCAATACAGTATCAAAGATTATTATTTTTTAAAAGCAGCGCATTTTTTCGTGATTCCAATAATATTGGTTGGCGTAATGTGCTCTATTTTATTCCACACTTTTATCTTGTTGGTTGGATATTCGCATATATTAGAAATATTCTTAGAAGAGAACAAAACAGTAATCACAGGGAATATTCTACGCTAAACAATTTCGTTCTGCAAATTTATAAAATCAAAAGACAACGAAAAAACGCACCACAAAGAATTAGCATTTGTATTAATAAAATTTTTCATAATAAGGTGTATTGCTAATGATTGTTCCAGATTTCACATTTTTTGCTGCTGCATACATATCCAATACGCCTCCCATAACATTTTCAGTTATCGCCGAACAAGAAGCGCGGGACAATGTCTATATAACAGATGATAAAGATAACTTCTTCTATCAATCATCTCAGCTTAAGGAAACAATCGCAACAACTGAACAGTTTAGACAGAGCAAACATAATTTTAACATAATTTTAGGGCAAATTGGTGTTGGAAATGTGAAATTGTTTTCTCTTTTTGATGCATTTGGTTTTTGCAGAAATCTTACAGCTGTACAAAGCGCTTTAACTTACTGCTATGAACAAACAACATCAAAGTGCATCTTTGAAAAAGCGACTTTGCAATCTGTGCTAAATTTTTACAACACAGAAAACTCAAACCACACCTCTATACAGAAAGTTACTTCATATATTGGAGTAAAAGCTGCTGTACGAGGAAATGAAGATTTGCAGGAGCCTGTAAAGCTTAAAAAAGAAGAACCAGAACAGACAACTAACGTAGATTCTCTTCCTCCCTCTTCAAGAGGAGAGGAAGATGCATTTACACATAAAGAAAGTGGCACCAGCGATGCTTTTTCGGCTGAAAATTCTTCTTCATCGAGAGGCTCGCTAGAGTGACAACTGATATTTTCACGAAACCCTAGAATTTTGATAGGATATTATAATGAACGGTAGCTAAGAAAATGTTAAAGCTCTAATTAGTAAGATTGGATAAAATCTCTTCTAATTGAGGGCAAAGATAATGAAAATGATAGAACAAAACAGCGTTGATATAGCATTTAGTCAAAAAGCAGCACGTGAGATTACAGTCGTGATGCTTTCAGAAAGAGAATGGTATTTCACGTTTATTTCCGATGATCCAATCACCGGAAAGCCAAATAAATATACGTTACTTACACAAAGAGGAAAACTAAGAACTTGGGCTGATCCAAAATATCTCTTTAAGTTTCTTCATGAACGAGGGGTCATTTGTGGGAGTTTTAATCTTAATCAGGATAAAGAACATGAAACAATTAAATATTCTTCACACAACAGCTCGTAATAAAATTGCTGCATTGTCTGCAGCTTTAACTGTGTTTTTTATGGGTAGTTCAGCTCATGCACAAGCCCAAGCAAACACTTTAACAAATGCATCGAAAGCTCTAACGGATTTACAGACAGATTTAAAAGTGATTATCCCTGTTGCTGCTGCCGTTATCCTCTTGTGCTTAGCAATTGGTTATGCGGGACGCTACATCGGAAAAGACACATTTGTACGGTGGGCAATCGGGGTTGTCATCGCAGGTTCTGCAACCCAACTTGTTACACTGCTATTTAAAACAACGTAATAATGGCATTAATTATAAATACAATATGTTTATTTATATAAAAATATTATCTAGATTTTAATAAGAGTGAAATATGCAAAAGTTAATTAGTGTTCAATCGAAAAGTAACAACAAAATCATCACAATTTCTGCAGCTATGGCTGCGTTCTTTATGAATAGTTCTGCTTATGCACAACAAGCAGCCGTTTTAAAAAATGCATCGACTGCTCTAACAGAGTTACAGGCAGACTTAAAAGTGATTATACCTATCGCTGCTGCCGTTATACTTTTATGTTTAGCAATTGGTTATGCAGGACGCTACATCGGAAAAGACACATTTGTACGGTGGGCAATCGGGGTTGTCATCGCAGGTTCTGCAACCCAACTTGTTACACTGCTATTTAAAACAACGTAATAATGGCATTAATTATAAATACAATATGTTTATTTATATAAAAATATTATCTAGATTTTAATAAGAGTGAAATATGCAAAAATTAACTAGTATTCAATCGAAAAGTAACAACAAAATCATCGCAATTTCTGCTGCTATGACTGCGTTCTTTATGAATAGTTCTTCTCATGCACAAGCCGCAAAAACTTTAACAAATGCAAAAAATGCTCTAACAGAGTTACAGACAGACTTAAAAGTTATTATCCCTATCGCTGCTGCCGTTATATTGTTGTGCTTAGCAATTGGTTATGCAGGACGCTACATCGGAAAAGACACATTTGTACGGTGGGCAATCGGTGTTGTCATCGCAGGTTCTGCAACCCAACTTGTTACTCTGCTATTTAAGCCATAATGGAATTAATTATAAATCGTAAATACGATATGTTTATTTATATAAAAGTATTATCTAGATTTTAATAAGAGTGAAATATGCAAAAATTAACTAGTATTCAATCGAAAAATAACAACAAAATCATCGCAATTTCTGCTGCTATGACTGCGTTCTTTATAAATAATTCTGCTTACGCCGCCAACGCAAGCGTTTTAACAAATGCAGAGAAAGCTTTAGAAGGTTTACAGGGCGATATTCAGAAGATTATACCTATTGCTGCTGCTATTATACTATTATGCTTAGCAATTGGTTATGCAGGACGCTATATTGAAAAAGATACTTTTGTGCGGTGGGCAATTGGTGTTGTCATCGCAGGTTCTGCAGCCCAACTTGTTTCACTGCTATTTAAGCCATAATGGAATTAATTATAAATCGTAAATACAATATGTTTATTTATATAAAAATATTATCTAGATTTTAATAAGAGTGAAATATGCAAAAATTAATTAGTGTTCAATCGAAAAGTAACAACAAAATCATCGCAATTTCTGCTGCTATGACTGCGTTCTTTATGAATAATTCTGCTTACGCTGCCAAAGCGAGTGTTTTAAAAAATGCAGAGGGCGCTTTAGAAGGCTTACAGACAGACTTGAAAGCGATTATTCCTATTGCTGCTGCCGTTATACTGTTGTGCTTAGCGATTGGTTATGCAGGACGCTACATCGGAAAAGACACATTTGTACGGTGGGCAATCGGTGTTGTTATCGCAGGTTCTGCAACCCAACTTGTTACTCTGCTATTTAAAACAGCGTGATAATGGCATCAATTACAAATAGTATAACACGATACGTTTATACGATAGACAATCAGTATTATTATCGTGCCCTCTACAACAAAAGTTACTGCAATATTATTGAAAGGTAATTCGTGAATCCAGTATAATACGTAATGTTTTTAATATCCATCGATTATAGGTGTGTACCAGTAATAATGTAGCCATACTGAAAAAAGGAATATTGTTTATAGCAACTTTAATTAAAAGGGGATAAAGAATATGAAACAATCAAATACGTTTCAAGCGAAGACGTGCAACAAGATTAATGTTATTATTATCACTTCAATGATGTTATTAATAACGCAATCTGCATATGCTCAGACGGAAACTGAGAGCTTGGATGCCTTCATAGGAATGCAATATGGATTAAGTATAATCATTCCTATCGTCGCCATCATTATTCTTTTATTTCTTTTGCTTATTTATATATTTCGCATCATCGCAAGAGCTACATTTATACGATGGGCCTTCAGCGTCATTATTGCTGGTGCAGCCTTTTATATTAGCCACATATTATTTCACCTCCACTGACAAGAGCACCCCATGAAATCACAAGAACAAAAAGAATTCCCCCTATTCAAAGGAGCAACACGTGTTCCAACTATATGGGGTGTCCCCATGATGCCATTTATCGTTATGGTTATGGGGGTCGCTGTTATTGCTATGACAGTAAGTGTCTTTTTGTGGATTATAGCACCTCCATTATGGTTCATTATGGTGCAAATTACTAAAAACGATGATAAGGCGTTTCGTATCTGGTGGTTATGGATCGATACTAAATTTCGCAATCGCAACAAAGGTTTTTGGGGCGCATCAAGTTATAGTCCCTCTGATTATAGTAAAAGGAGATAAACATGACAGCTGTTGAAAGTAGCAAACGCCTTGCATCAGAGACACCTGTAAGCCTGTTTCTGCCTTATTCACATCATATTACAGATACGATTATCTCTACTAAAAATGCGGAATATTTATCGATTTGGAAGATTGACGGGCGTTCACATCAAAGCGCTTCAGAAGAAGATATTTTTCAATGGATAAAAGAGCTTAACAATACTCTACGGGGTATTGCATCAGCCAATTTATCATTTTGGACACATATTGTGCGTCGCCGTGTTTATGAATATCCTGATTCAACATTTGATCAAATGTTTTGCTATCAACTTGATGAAAAATATCGGCAAAGCTTTACTGGTTATAATTTGATGGTCAATGATTTATATCTGACTGTCGTTTTTCAACCGATAGCGGATAAAATTATGTCGTTCTTTTCTAAACATGAACGTGAAACGCTTGATCAAAAAAAGATGCGACAAGACTCATGTATCAAGGAACTCAATGACATCAATCGTACTTTAGGCCAATCTTTAAACCGTTACGGTGCAGAACTTCTTGGTGCTTATGAAAAAAATGGGCATGCTTATTCTTCTGCACTTGAGTTCCTTGGAATGCTTGTCAATGGTGAATATCGCCCCATGCCAATTTGCCATGACCGTTTTTCTGACTATATGTCTATCAATCGGCCTTTTTTCTCAAAATGGGGTGCTCTTGGTGAATTGCGAACAACCAGTGGAATGCGTCGATTTGGAATGCTGGAAATTAAAGAATATGATGCAACAACCAAACCAGGACAATTAAATGTTTTGTTGGAAAGTGACTTCGAGTTCGTATTGACGCAGAGCTTTTCGGTGCTCTCCCGACATGCTGCTAAAGACTATTTACAACGGCATCAGCGTAACCTTATTGATGCACGAGATGTGGCAACGAGCCAAATTGAACAAATTGACGAAGCACTAAACCAGCTTATTAGCGGGCATTTTGTCATGGGAGAACATCACTGCACATTGACTATCTATGGTGATACAATTCAACAAGTTCGCGACCATATGGCTAAAGCAAGTGCAGCATTACTAGACGTTGCGGTACTGCCCAAACCTGTAGACTTAGCGATAGAGGCTGGCTATTGGGCACAACTTCCTGGCAATTGGAAATGGAGACCACGTCCTGCTCCGATTACATCATTGAACTTTTTGTCATTTTCATCTTTTCATAATTTTATGTCAGGAAAACCCACTGGCAACCCGTGGGGTCCAGCCGTCACAATTCTTAAAACAACCAGTAAAACACCGCTTTATTTCAACTTTCATGCCTCCAAACTTGAAGAGGACTCAACAGATAAACGTTTGCTCGGTAATACCGCACTTATCGGACAATCTGGTTCCGGTAAAACCGTGTTACTCGGCTTTTTGGTAGCACAAGCACAAAAATTTAAGCCGACAACGGTTGTTTTTGATAAAGATCGTGGTATGGAAATTGCCATTCGAGCGATGGGTGGAAAATATTTAACATTCAAGCCAGGCAGGAAAAGTGGTTTCAATCCTTTCCAACTCCCACCCACACAAGAAAATCTGATTTTTCTGAAACAATTTGTTAAAAAATTGGCAGAAGCTGGTGGTGAGGTCACGCATCACGACGAGGAAGAAATTAACAAAGCGGTTATGTCTGTTATGAGCAGTAACATTGACCAATCACTCCGTCGTTTGTCCTTTCTGATACAATTTTTACCAAATCCACGTTTAAGTGATTATAATGCTCACCCATCTGTTCATGCTCGCTTACTAAAATGGTGTGAAGGTGGTGATTATGGATGGTTATTTGATAATCCCCATGATGCTCTTGATCTCTCAACACATCAAATTTACGGCTTTGATATCACGGAATTTTTAGATAATTTTGAAACTCGCACCCCAGTGATGATGTATTTGCTTTACCGCACAGAAGGCATGATTAGCGGACAGCGATTTATGTATATCTTTGATGAGTTTTGGAAGCCTTTGCAAGATCCGTACTTTGAAGATTTGGCGAAAAATAAGCAAAAGACTATCCGTAAACAAAATGGTATTTTTGTTTACGCAACACAAGAGCCTAGCGATGCCTTGGAAAGTAATATTGCCAAAACACTCATTCAACAGTGTGCGACTTACATTTTTCTAGCCAACCCCAAGGCAAACTATGAAGATTATACAAAAGGCTTTAAACTAACAGATACAGAATTTGAACTCGTTAAAGGACTTGGTGAGTTTAGTCGCCAATTCCTCATTAAGCAGGGTGATCAATCTGCGCTTGCAGAACTGAATCTTGGTAAATTCCATCTGACAAGCGGTGGAAAAACCATCGAACACGACTTTAGTGACGAGCTCTTGGTGTTATCAGGTACACCAGATAACGCAGAATTAGCCGAAAGCATTATCGCGGAAGTTGGTGATGATCCGGCAATATGGTTACCAATTTTCTTACAGCACGCAAAAAATGACAGGAGGGAAACATGAAAAAAAAGCTCATTCCAATAGTAGTTGTAATAACTTTAGGGATTTCAGACCCAGCCATGGCTTGGACTTTTGGCGCTGGAGCGGCAGATTTGTCAGCAACAGTTCCAACGGCGTGGCCCAATTTTTTTGGAAAGTCACGTGAAACAACGCCTAAAGAACCTCCACAACAAAAGGAAGCGCCAGCTGACCCACTTCTCGAAACACTAAAAAAACAACTTGAGGAAGTAAAAAAGATACAGGAATCTATAACGGGAAACCAAAAGTTCGACACTAAAAAACTTAAAAATGCACAAACAGATCACAGCAGTTTTTTCCTCAAAAATCCGGAGACGCTCTACAATAGAAATAAATCTTCTGCTCTAACTACATCACTTAAAAATATTTTAAAAGAAGAAGAAATTCCTATCTCTGTCCATGAATCTAGCAGTTTTATCAACAAGCGTAGCCAATATGCAGCCATCACTGATAAAGCCGTAAGTCTAAAGACTTTTGAAGAAGCAAATAATCGTTTTCAGCAAATTGAAGAACTATTAAACGAAATCAAGACAACAAAAGATCTAAAAAGTATTGCTGAGTTACAAGCACATATAATTGGAATGCTCGCTATGCTACAAAATGAAACAGCAAAACTACAAATGGTCACACATTTACGCAATGCTGAATATACACTTATCAAACAGCAGAAGGACAAACATAACATAAAAATTTTGAATAGTAAAAACACGAAAATGCCTACCATAAGATTTATTAGATAAGGCTTTTTATAACAATATTTCGTGTATTATTTTTCCTATATGCTCGTAAAAAGCAAAGGTTGGTGCGTAATATTCAGTTCTCTCTCATAGACTGAAAAGATCTACGAAATTTAATTCTATCCTAAAAAACTCAACGAAAAATGCTTAAAAATCATATAAAAAGTTGAAAATTCGTTAAAGAGGAATTCCATGGACTTTACAGTGTTCACGCAACTTTTCAATAAAATTGATC
>NZ_JBHIMR010000019.1:0-9015 GCF_042194215.1 Bartonella sp. MR100HLJHH | reverse complement strand
AAGAAACTTATGGATTGTCCAACCATCACACTTCAAACCGCAAGTGGAATAGAAAAGGTCATTCCTTGCGCAAAAATTACAGCAAAAGGAATTGGTGTGCTGTCTCAAGAGCTTAAAAGACAAACCATGCATTAATTAAGGAATGCAATAATGAAAAAGAAATACGAATTTACTGATAAAATCGATATGATTTATTTGCGTCAATTTTCAAACTTTTTAATTGACAATATAATATCAGTATGTCTATTGTCGAATCAGGTGCTTGAAAAACACCTTGAATCGATAGCGGATAGATTGCCGAAACAATCTTTTCTCCGCACATTAAAGGCTTTGACTCATTGTATGTTACACGCATATAATGGCTTTGTCGGGTGTGGTTACGCTATACAATACCCTTTATGGGGAAAGCGTAACGACGGACTATCGACCGTGTTTTTCAGCACCCGGCATCCTTTATTGGATGTCAATGAAAAACCTCTAATCGATAGGAGTTCATTATGAACACTCTTATAGAAATTAAAGAAAGCACTGCTAATAGTGCTACCACTCAGACTATGTCGAGTCGTGAAATTGCAGAATTATGTGGTAAAGAACATCGGAATGTTATGCGGGATATTCGGCAAATACTCACTGAGCTCAAAATTGAGCTGAGTGAATTTGCAGGATTCTACAGAGATTCAACAGGTCGTACTCTTCCTTGCTACAATCTTCCCAAACGTGAGTGTTTAATTCTTGTTTCGGGTTACAGCACTGCTTTACGAGCAAAGATTATTGACCGCTGGCAAGAATTGGAAAGACAAGTAGCAACACCACAAATAAATCTTGCCAATGCTTTGGAAAATCCTCTTACGATTAAACAGCTCCTTTTAGAGAGTATCAATCAATTAGAAGACTTAAGAAATGAGGTGAGTACACTCAAGCCTAAAGCAGAAGCTTTGGAAGGTTTAAAACGCTCTGATGGTTTATTCGGTCTTATCGAAGCAGCGAAGATGTTGGAGGTGCGCCCAAAGGACTTAACCAATTACTTGCGTAAACATGATTGGGTGTATCGACGGGCTCCAGGGGCGCCTCTGTTACCTTATCAGGACAAGATCAAGAAAGGATTTATGGATTGTCCCGCTATTACCATTCAAAGACCGGATGGTACAGAAAAGGTGCTGCCTTCAACAAAAATTACATCTAGAGGATTGGCTTGTTTGAGAGAACAAATCTTTGGGGGTATGCAATGAATACCAGTATCGACTTTTTATGTGATTTGTGGATAGCGTTGTCTCAGTTTGTCAATTGTGAATACGTAGATGACAAAGACTGTAGTGACTTGGTTGACATCATGAGCGTAGTAGAAAAAGCTTTGATTTTAAAACTTCAAGATGAAATTCCAAATATTACAAAGATTCTAGCAGTTTTAACGGATTTTGGAGATTCAGAGCTGCCCCATAGAATGGATTCTTTGTTGCGAGCTTATGATCCGAGTTTGCAGAAGCCTGTCACGAAAGCGGCTTAGTTTTAAACAATTGATTTCATCTCCTCGTCCTATAGGACGAGGAGGGGGTTAAGTAACATAAAAAAGAGAAAGGTAATGAGATGATATTTGATGATGGCGATAGATATGTAACAACCCGTGAATGTGTACAGCTTTTTAGTGTATCCACAACAACGATTCGCAATTGGGTGCTTCAGGGGTTGTTTCCGGAGCCATATAAGCTAGGGAGAGCGGTGAGGTGGAGAAAGAAAGAGATCTTAGCCTTTACTCCAAAGAAATAAGAACAAATTAGGTAAAATTATATAAACTGTAGAAGGTGGTCTAAAAGGTGGTCTGAAAATGGCTGTTTAAAGAAAAAATCTATATATTTCAATATGCTAAATACAAAAAGTGGTGCCGCATGCCGGATTCGAACCAGCGACCCCATCATTACGAATGATGTGCTCTACCAACTGAGCTAATGCGGCATAGGTTTGTAAATCAATGAGACAAAACTAATTTGAGGGTAATAGCTAAAAGTACGTATAAAAGCAAGAATGCATTTTTTCAATAATTTATAAAATATGATAATAATTTGCAGGAGAAGTATGTAAAAGTCAGAGGACAGTATTCTTTGATCTTAATACTATAAATGCTTTCCAATTTACGATAGCACTCAAATTAAGAAGCTGGGAATGTAGATCCTTAGGATGGAAAATGGTGTCAAGATAACTTAGTAAAGATAAAAACATTTCTGATTCTTAAGAAAGAAATTTGTTGAATAAGTGATTAGGAAAATAAAGATCATTATAAACCCTTTATAATGTGCAAATAAGATGAGTAGAATTAGTTGAAAAGTTACTTCTCATTTTTATGGGAAGAAAAAGGGGGAGGATTAATAAAATTAATTACGTTTTTTTATTTAAGATGGAGTAAGAATCATGTCGGATGAAGATCGGCTGATAGAACTAGAAATAAAGCTAGCTTACCAAGAAAAATTCATTGAGGAACTTTCTCGAGTGGTAACTAATCAATGGAAAAGTTTGGATGAGATATCTAAAAAAGTTGATGTCTTAGCGAGACGATTTTCAGATTTAAAAGAACAGAGTGTTACTGAAGCTGTTATTTTACCATTTTCTCAATAGGGAGAAGGTGCTTAAAAATTCTTCTGTTGATATTCTCTTGGATTTTTTTAGATGTAATAGGGTGGATATTACAATGGGAGGAAGGTGCGAAATGTTCTTTATTACAATTGCAATTATTTACAGATTAGTTTTTATTTAACGCATTTTGTTAGATTTGTAGAATAATTTTTATAAGCTTCTTCATTAATTTCAAGAAGTTCCAATTTTATAAGGAGTGCTGATATTAGAAGACGTTTTTTATATGTGATTTCTAGTACTAAAATTAAGAAAAGTTTTTGTAGAGTATAAAAAAGCATCCATAAAAACATATGAACTTCAATATGTTAAGTTTTTTTCTGTACAGAGTTTTCTATAGATGGGAGTTAGATTTATTCGCTATTTTTTTTAAATTGATACAAATGAAGCGATGTTATCGTTATCTATAGAAATCATAAGTGAGCGCGTATATTTATAATAGAGCGTTTTAATCCATTCTGATGATCAAGTTATTTTCAGTTGTTTTAATAGGGTGAGGTGCTCTAAGCGATATCGGTTGTGTATAGTACAAAGAGCTCTAGAAGTCTTTTCAAGATTAAATATATTCTTCGTTATATGTATATGATATTTTGTGAAAAGGTTTTTGTTTTTCGTGATTTAAGATACAAAATACTATTGCTAAAGCACCAAAGATAAACCATGCTGGTAAATAAGTGAGAGTAATGCAAATTGAGGACAGAAAATCAGGCATTACCTTGCATAGAGATTGATTAAGGTGATAGACATCTGTTTGCAGAAGGTTTATTAAAATTTTATTAAAGGGGGTTGTTGTCCAATGTGATGTGATTACAGAGTGTGCGTTATCAATGACCAATGCTATAATGGTTAGTGTAACGAAAATGAAGGACATTAATTTAAATAAATAGTGGAGCATATTTTTTCTTAAAACTTCAACGGGGCATATGTATAATGCACAAAAAAATAAGGAGTTGCATTATGATAAGAAAATAAGTTTACGTTTGTTTTGTGTTTTTTGAAAAAGGTGCCTAATTTTTCGATAAAAGTTGAGGTTAGGCTCAACAAAAGTAATGAGGCATGATGTTTGAAAAAAAGCACAATGAATTGAAGCGTAGCCTTCAAAATCGCCATATTCAAATGATTGCTTTGGGTGGTGTTATTGGGACGGGACTTTTTTATGGGTCAACCGAGGCAATTCAATTAGCTGGTCCCTCAGTCATTTTGTCTTATCTTGTTGGCGGACTTATTATGTACTTCATTATGCGAATGCTTGGTGAAATGTCAGTAGAAGAACCGTCTTCAGGAGCATTTAGTTTTTTTGCTTATAAATATTGGGGGAGATTAGCTGGTTTCATAACAGGTTGGAATTATTGGTTTCTTTATATTCTTGTGAGCATGGCTGAACTTACAGTGATAGGGTTTTACCTTGATCATTGGATTTTGATTGATCACTGGAAGGCATCTTTCGTTGTTCTTTTATTTGTTACATTCATTAACTTGTTTAATGTTCGTTTTTATGGAGAATTTGAATTTGCTTGCGCTTTGATCAAAGTGGCTGCTGTTATTGGTA
Source organism: Bartonella sp. MR100HLJHH (assembly GCF_042194215.1). Lineage (NCBI taxonomy): Bacteria > Pseudomonadati > Pseudomonadota > Alphaproteobacteria > Hyphomicrobiales > Bartonellaceae > Bartonella > Bartonella sp. MR100HLJHH. The sequence continues at coordinate 4,844 of NZ_JBHIMR010000019.1, read as the reverse complement.
TGATTATTTTGGGAATTTTTCTCATTGTCACTGGACTAGGGGAAAATCAAGCGAATATTCATTATCTTTGGGACCATGGCGGTTTTTTCCCTTATGGAGCAGTAGGGGTTGTTTTAGCGACTTCTGTAGTAATGTTTTCTTTTGGAGGAACAGAGCTTATTGGTATTGCTGCTGGAGAGGCATCTGATCCACAAAAAACAATTCCGGCGGCTATCCGTCAAGTTATGTGGAGGATTATAATTTTTTATATTGGTTCTATCAGCGTTATTATGATAATCAGCCCTTGGAATATGATTGGAAAAAATGGTAGTCCTTTTGTTACAATTTTCGAGACTATAGGAATTCCTGCTGCTGGTCATATTTTGAATTTTGTGGTGATTATGGCTGCTATTTCTGTTTACAATAGTGGCATTTATTCTAATGGACGTATGCTTTATAGTTTAGCTGTACAAAAAAATGCACCACATATTTTTAGTAAACTGAGTGCTGCTCGTGTTCCTTATATTGCTATCCTTTTTTCATCATTCTGTACGGTGTTGATTGTCGTTGTTAATGCTCTTGTTCCTGATAATAGTTTCATGCGGATCATGGCACTTGCAACTGCAGCAGCAGTGATTACTTGGGCTATTATTGTTATTGTTCATTTAAAATTTCGCAATGCACATAAGAACAGAAAAGGCAACTTTACTTATGCGTTTGGTTTATATCCTTACGCTAACTATCTTTGTCTCTGCTTTCTTGCTTTATTATTTTGCATTATGTTTATCAGTGGTTTTGGGCAAAATGGATTGATGACTCGACTTTTTGATATGATAGGAATAAGCGTGCCTTTTCTTGAAACATATATTCCTGTACAGATGCCTGATATGAGTTTGGCAGTCATTATTATTCCTCTATGGTGCTTATTATTACTTTTAGGTTATAAACTGAAACGATAGAGAAAGAAGAGCTAATAAAAGGGATTGATTGGAATAAATCTTGGGGACTATAAAATTTGATGAGGTAACACAAGTTTTTGGTGATTTGTGTGTTTTAAAAAATATTACTGTACAGCTTACCGAAAAACGAATTGCTGTTATAGGTGCGAATGGTTCTGGAAAAAGTACATTTGTTCGTCTTATTAATGGACTCCAATTACCATCTCACGGTTTTGTAAGCGTTGATGGGCTTGATACCAAGCGCGATGCAAAAGCAGTAAAGCGTAAAGTTGGATTTGTATTTCAGAATCCCGATAATCAGATTGTTTTACCATTAGTTGAAGAGGACTTATCATTTGGTCTCAAAAATTTAAAGCTTAGTAAAGATGAAATTAAGGAGCGTGTAGATGAAATTTTACAGCGCTATGAACTTCAAGATTTCAGAAATTACGCTGTCCATTTATTAAGTGGTGGGCAAAAACAACTCGTTGCTATTTCCGGTGTAGTTGCAATGAAACCAGACTACATTATTTTTGATGAGCCGACGACATTACTTGATTTGCGAAATAAGCATCGCGTTACGCAAGTGATAGAAGAATTACCACAAACGGCAATAGTTGTATCGCATGATTTGGAGTTTTTGAAAAAGTTTGATAGAGTGTTAGTTTTTGATAAGGGGGAGATAGCAATTGATGATGTACCTTTTGTTGCTATCAAGGAGTATATAAGAAGAATGTCATGATCGGTTTATATATTCCAAGGGATACGTTTATTCATAGGTTAAGTCCTGGAGTTAAGTTATTATTTCTTGCGGCGTGTGGAACTTTTATAATAATGGTTTCTTCCATAGCGCTTCTTGGGTTATTTTTGTTGTTGGTCATCTTATTCTATAGAGCCGCCAAGGTCCCTTTCAAAACTGCGATAAAGCAATTTAAATCGATGGGATTGCTTTTAGTTCTTTTATTTGTATTTCAAACTATTTTTAGCGGTTGGCTTACGGGGGTTGAGGTCATATTACGTCTTGTTATCCTCTTTTCTTTATCATCACTTATTTCATTCACAACAAAAGTTTCAGATATGGTGGATGCAATTGAAGTCGGGCTTCAGCCTTTTTGCTGTTTTGGTATAAATCCATCAAAAGTGAGTATGGTTATCTCTATGGCGATCAGGTTTATTCCTCTTTTGAGTGAAAAGTTTAATGAGGTACATGAAGCACAGCAAGCACGGGGACTTAATACTAACATTGTTGCTCTTGCGATACCTTTAATTATACGAACCATAAGAATGGCTTCAGAAGTGGCTGAAGCATTGGAAGCGCGTTCTTATGATGCTGATACCATTGATACAGCATCTCATAAGAATCAAAGCTTTTTATAGTGAAAGAAGAATCAAATGAATACAAAAGATTTAGTTTATATTGCTTTATTTGCCGCTATTTATGCTATTTTGGGACTTTTCCCTTCTATTTATCTTCCTTTTCTTCTAGGGGTACCTATTACAGCTCAATCGATGGGGCCGATGCTAGCAGGGTCTATCCTTGGGGCAAAAAGGGGTGCTTTAGCGTCACTCCTTTTTCTTGTTCTTGTTGCGATTGGATTACCTCTGTTGCCTGGTGGTCGCGGTGGGATCAGTGTCTTTTCAGGGATTGCAAGTGGTTACTTAATAGGTTTTCCATTTGCTGCATTTTTTATTGGTTTAATGGTAGAATTGTTTTGGAAGCGATTAAATTTTATAACATTATTTGTGATAAATACTGTTGGTGGCATTGGGATAGTTTATTCTTTTGGAATACCATGGACAGCGTATATGACCAAAGTCTCTTTACTGAAGGTTTTAATGGCTTCATCAGGTTTTTTGATAGGCGATTGTTTAAAAGTGTTGATTGCATCCTTTGTTGCACTCGCGATTAAAAGATCTGTTCCTCTCATTCATTCAAAGCATAATAAGAACAAGCTAAAATAAATGTATTATTTTGTTATGCTGTTATTATATGATATTCATGTATCACAATAAGTTTACTGAATTTAACCATAGTAAGCTATGATGTAATTAAACATTGTAGAATCTCAATGTGATTTATATAAGTGATATTATTAAAATAAATTATTATAGTATTTTTCTCTATATCTAAGGCATTTAAAGTGTACTTTTATAAATCTGATACTTTTTATTAATTATACAACAATAACAAAAGTTTTTTCATAGTGAAGGAATAATTCAGTGAATACAAAAGATTTAGTTTATATTGCTTTATTTGCCGCTATTTACGCTGTTTTGAGTCTTTTTCCTCCTATTTATCTTCCTTTTTCGCTGGGTGTCCCTATTACAGCTCAGTCTATGGCTCCGATGTTAGCAGGCTCTATACTTGGAGCGAAAAGGGGAGCTTTAGCATCACTTCTTTTCCTTGTTCTTATTGCGATTGGGTTACCTCTATTGCCTGGTGGTCGTGGTGGAATTAGTGTTTTTTCAGGAGTTACGAGTGGTTATCTGATTAGTTTTCCATTTGCTGCATTTTTTATTGGTTTAATGGTAGAATTGTTTTGGAAGCGGTTAAATTTTATAACATTATTTGTGATAAATACTGTGGGTGGCATTGGGATAGTTTATTCTTTTGGAATACCATGGGTAGCTTATATGACTCAGGTTCCTTTGCTGACGGTTTTAATAAGTTCATTAGGTTTTTTGGCTGGTGGTTTCTTGAAAGTGCTGATTGCATCCTTTGTAGCGTTGACCATTAAAAAAATCGCTCCTCTCATTCATTCTTAAAAAGGGGTAGTTCTGTACTGAAGAACAATTTTTGCCAAATGTATGTGGATTAAAAAGCACCACGGAATACCATTCTGTTTTATTTACTTTTTATTGGTATTTTTATCTGTATAGCTCTCAAAGGTAGCCATACGAAAGTTGAATATTTCGGCACCAAAATTTATTTTTTGCTTTCAGGAGCAGACCCCTAAATAGTCAATTAATATCATTTTATTCAACATGCTTGTAAGTTTTATTCGATTTGCATATTATATGCATAACGCCTTAGGATTATTTATTATTTTTTATATTTTCAGTTAATTAATCACTAATTTTTAAAGTATTAAATTATATTAATTGTACAAAAACATTGATAATTCAGTGTTCATTTAAAACTCTTGATGTACATAATACCCTTATAAATATGTTAATATAAGGTATAAAAATAAGATTTGCATGGGATGAAGCTAAAACAAAAAATAATCTTAGAAAGCTGCATGTGTTTTTTCGGACCCATTCTCCATAGCTAAACAAGATCGTATTGAAAACGGAGAGTATGGTTAGCAAGCTTTAGGGCTCATGGATGGTTTTTTATTCTTCTTCGTAGCGCATACTGTCTATGACGATAAAGATGGCATAGAGGGAATCCGTATTATTTCAGCACGGCGAGCCAACTTGAAAGAAAGGAAACGTTATAAAGAAGAAAGTTCGTTATGAAATTGAGGTAGGTAACTTATCACCTTTGACAGATAAACAGAGAGTTGAAGTTGATAAACTGGCTGTAATGCCGGACAGTACAATTGATCATAGAGATATTTCGTCACTCAATGATGCGTTCTGGAAAAACGCCGTTCTCAATCCATTCTATAAACCAACGAAAACTGTTGCTAACTGTGCGTGTGGATTCAGACATGCTAGCGTGGCTTAAAAGTCAAGGAAAAGCAAAATAAACCTCATTAGCAGAATTTTTTAGACACTAATTCCTCTAACTGTTGGCAAATTTTAAGCCTATTTTACTCTGCCTGCACGGTCATCTCAAGATTGTTGTAGTTGAAGGTGTGATGGAAGATATTACCCTTGATGGGCATAAAGTTGGAAGGAAATCTCAAGGAGAAATCACCACGGCTTTTCCAAACCTTATTGGGAAGCCGACCAATCTGCGCCAGATAGAGCAAGGGCTTG
>NZ_JBHIMR010000018.1:0-12502 GCF_042194215.1 Bartonella sp. MR100HLJHH | reverse complement strand
CGCTTATGAAGTAACAAGCCGGCACCATCATTATATTTGCCAGCCCCCAATGTTGCGACAGCCCTTGCATTAAGACGATTCATAAGAACCATTTTTACTCCTTTCTTGTACAAATTTTATCCACACACTCATCCCACTTGTTATGTGCAAGTAAGTGGTTTTAGTTGATTCAAGATAAACAGATTTGAAATGAGAGAATCCTACGTTATTCGAGACTCTCATTCAACATACAAAACAGTGAATTATCATTATAAATCAATGTCTTGTAGACCGTGTAAGAGATACGATTAACAGCTCTTTTGCAGGTGCGGGTCGTTATGGGTCCGGTGCACATGCAGGTGTATTGGCAAATGAACTTGGTGCTTTGTCCACAAGTGCTACAGCAGACCAGTATAATCGTGATGCGGACCGCATGATGCAAGCGAATTCACTGATAGACCAAGCCAATCAAAATCAGTTGGGAGCCTCAAATAACTTCTTACAGGGTTATGGCAATGCCTATTCCAATGCCATACAGGGGGGAGGTGTGTTTGATGCCCACAATCAGAGAGTTGTTGATGCCAATCGTGAACGTTGGCTGGAACAAGACAATAGCGGTTGGAATAGGTTGAATATGCTTATGAACGCCGGTCATGGCTTTGCAAGGAATTACGGCACGACGACAGGTAACAACACATCTTCTCTAATGCAAGGCAATGACCCTTGGAAGAACGCTATAGGGATTTTAGCTAGTATTGCTAATTTTGCAGGAAAAAAGTGAGGTAGTTATGCAAAATAGTAACGATAACATGTTATCAAGACTTCTTAAGTCTATGCATGTAATAAGCCAATATGTACCACGTATACGTTTCAACGATCTAGAAGACGCCAAACAACAGGCAAAGAATTTACCTTATTTAACCCCTTCTTCCCCTATAGCAACTTTTGGTTCACAATCAAATCCTTTAGGTTTAGCTAAAAATACTTCACCTTTACCAGATGTAAGTTCGTCTTTAAGATCGGCAGGCAGAAAACCAGATGTACCGTCTTCAGTTCCTTCTTTACCAGTAGCGACCTTTGGTTCACAACCAAATCCTTTAGGTATGGAACCTTTGCCTAATGCAATTGAAACTTCAGATTTGGCATCATTGAAACCAAAGCAGTCTCAATTACCAGAGCCTATTTCATCTGTAGAACCACAGAAGTCTGTACAGCCACAACAGAGTATTGTTCCTCACCAAGATACTGGTTCTCAACAGAGTTTTTGGGATCACTTGCGTAGTCCTGAGTTTTTACAAAGATTATCGGATTATGGGATTGGTTATGCATTATCAGATGGGACGATAGCACAAAGTTTAGCGAATGCAGCTATGAATCTTCGTCGTGGTGATATGGAAAGAGAAAAAAGAGGGCAGGTTAATCAGACCGTCGAGTATCTAAAGTCCAAAGGCTATAGCGAAGAAGAAGCGCGGTTCATGGCTGGGAATAAAGATGCGTTGAATGCTTTTCTATTACAAAAAGCGAACGGCGGTTATGATACTAGATCTAAAGAAGAATTGGACCGCCTACGAGAAACGATAGAGCTTAAAAATAGAGAAACTATCAGTAATAATACACTCCATGACATTGAACGTTTTATGAACTATATAGAAGAAAATGGTGAATGGGCTACAGGTAATGCGGCTAGTATACAAGCTCAGTTGGGTGTTCCTCAACACCGTGATATGAGTTCACTGCTTGATTCCATTAAAAATCGTATAGGTATTGATCGTTTAGAAACGATGAGACAGTATTCGCGTAATGGCGCCTCAGGTTTTGGGAATCTCACAGAAAGAGAACTTGATATCTTAAAGAGCTATTTAGGAGAGATAAAGTACAACTTGGGTCATAAAGAGCTCTTGTTTAGGTTGAAAAAAATCCATGAGATTTTGGGTAAGATGAAATCAGACGTATTGGATTTGCTGGAAAACAATAGCATTGCATTAACGCAAGAGAATGTTGATAAGGTTACATCACAGCCGCATTCTAAAGCTCCACAGCAAGGACATAGTGCAAATGCGCCTGTAGTAAAAAGTGCAGAAGAAATTGAAGCCTTACCGAAAGGGGCAGATTTTATTGTTATTGATGCCGATGGTAAAAGAATGACTATAAGAAAATAGGTTATGTTTCATGTCTGAACTTAAGAATTATGATAAGTCACTTCTTCCTGAATGGGCTAGAAAGTATAAGGTTATTGGTATTGCTGAAGATGTTCAAAAGGAAACAGATTATCCTGAACTTAAGGATTATGATAAATCACGTCTCCCTGAGTGGGCTAGGAAATATAAAGTGATTGGTATTGCTGAGGATATTCCTAATACTCAAGAAACATCTAATGATTTTTCATTTGATGATAAAGATCTTACGTGGTTGGATGCGGTTATGAGACATAGCGCATCTGGTGCAACGGCAGGTTATTTTGACGAAATGAAAGCAGTACGTGAAGCAGGTGTGAGGGATTATTGGAGCGGCGATAAAAAAGCCGAAGAAATCTATAATAGAAGAGTAGCCAAGGAACGCGCTTACCAAAAAGCCTTGGAAGAGAAACATCCATGGTTGTCTTCTGGTGCTTATATTGCTGGTTCGATTTTACCAACAATAGCATCATTTGGTATTCCAGCATTAAATTTTTTGCGAGCAGGTTCGACTTTAGGAGGTTTAGGTAGGGGAGCTCTTGTTGGGGCAGGTTCTGGAGCTTTACACGGTTCTGGTGCAGGAGAAGGTTACAATGATACGGTGAATTCGGCGTTAGCTGGTGGTGTTGGTGGGGCAGTTTTGACGCCGGTTGCTGCTTTAGGAGGTATAGGTATTTCTAAGGCAGTTCGTAGTTTAGGAAATGCTTTAAAATCACCTCCACTTGTAAGGAATTATTTTAATCCTGCTCATAAAGAGGTTTCCAATAAAGCTTTGCGAGAAGTTGCCAAGCAACTTTACGATAATAAAACCCCAAAAATTACCGAACGTCTTAGCTCAGAACCTCAGGAAGTATTTTTGACAGATATTAATGAAAAACTACGACAGACTTTGTGGAATGCGTCTAAAACAAATGAAGATGTTTATAATCTCTTGAAACAAGCGCATGAGAAAAGATTGGGAGGTTCTGTTCAACGTCTTGATGATATGATGGAGCAGACAATTGTTCCATACCAGCATAGCGATACTTTAAGCAGGACGCTTAAACAGCAAGGGAAAGAAGCGCATGATCATCTTTATGAACAAGCAAGGCAAACGCCGATAGGACGAGAGTATTATCCGGCTCTTAATAAACTTTTTGAAAATAAAGGATTTCAAAAAGCTCTCAAAGAAGCTGTCAATACTTTAGAGGAACACCCTCTCAGTATAAATCCTAGAAGGTTTTATGATAGAAGATTTAGCAGTATAACCTATAAACCTACGATAGAGTTATTAGATCAAACTAAGCAGTCTCTTGATGATTTAATCGAAAAAAGTAAGAAACATGGCGATAACCAAAAGATTTTAGGATACGAAGTCCTCAAACAAAATTTGGTAAAAATAATGGATGAAATCTCTCCTACGTACAAAGCAGCACGCGGTAGTGCGGCAAAATTCAAAAACTTTGCAGATAGCTTTGAGGAAGGTAGACAAGCTTTTGGAACAAAGCTTGAAAAGAGTTTTGAAAGGGATGCAGTTCAGGAAAATCTTTCTAAAGGGAATTGGACAAAACAAAATAATACCTATCAGATGGGCATGAGAGATGCATTAGATGATTTACTCAGAAAAAATGATGACCCTATTAATGAATTTTCTAAACTTTTAAAACAAAATCTTGCATCTGAGAATCTTAAAAGGATGATAGGACCGGAACGGTTTTCTACTTTTAAAAAGGCAGTAGATCAGGAGCAATTCTATTCTGATGCAGCAAAAGAGGGTTTTAGCAAATTTGAAGGCATTCCTAAGATTTCTCTTTTTGATGGAGTTCGTGTACCACATAGTATTCCTGATATACCAGCTCAAGGCTTAAAATTAGCACGAAACATATTTTTTCATCCGAATGCACCAGAGGCGCTACGAGCAAAACGAGAGCTAGAGCGCGGTATAGCGAAATTAGCAACTTTTGGCGTTAAAGGAATGGAACGCAATGAAATTGCCAAATTGATTCAAAGTGCTTTGAAGTGGCATAAAGCCGGTGTGATAACGGATGAAGGCTTGAAGATTGTTTCTAGAGCTGTAGCAAAAGGGTTAGGTCCTAGTGCTTCAATAGAGTATGCGAAATGACCCGTTCTAGTCCTTCTGTTAATCAAGCGATACGGCAAACAGCAGCGCGATATGGTTTGCCAGAGAGTTATTTGTACCGTGTTGCACAAGTGGAAAGTGGAGGGAATCCGAATGCAAGGAATCCCTACTCTTCTGCTGGTGGGTTGTATCAATTTATCGATAGCACCGCCAAACAATATGGTTTGCAGGATAGGTTTGACCCCATGCAAGCGGCAGATGCCATGGGGCGGTTGACACTTGATAATCGCAACCATTTAAGCCGTCTGTTGGGGAGAGCGCCTAGTGAAGCGGAGTTGTATTTAGCACATCAACAAGGGGCAGGGGGAGCCGCGCGTCTTTTGCAAAATCCCCATGCCAATGCGGCGCAAATTGTTGGGAGCAATGCGGTTGGCTTGAATGGTGGTAACAACGCTATGCGTGCAAGTGATTTTGTGAACCGTGTATTACAGATGTATGGGGGGCAGCCTTATAGAGCAAGTCCTACAGCGCATGGTGGCATTAGAAATAGAGACAACTTGCTCGAGGTTTTAAGGGCATTATTAGCATCACAAGAAGAGGCTTCGGAAGAAGAAGAGAGTGATGATGATAATCCTTTGATGACGCAATTCATGCGGGCGTTTTACGGACCATTTTACCGGAATTAGGATTTATGAGAGATGTCAACGATCTATGATTGGTCGCTTAGAGCGGCGGATAATACGCGCGTGGATGATTTGATTGATTGGTCCGAAGGACAGCAGCCTAGCAGTGTGAACACGAGCGCCCGTGTGATGATGCAGCGCGTAAAGGAATACTTGTCAGACACGGGTGGAGAGCTTGAAGGCATTGTGACAAATGATCATGTCCAACAAACGAGTGTGATAAGACTTGCAAGCACTTCACAGTTTTTAGAGTATAAGAATGGTATCGTTTTGCGCTTTATGGCTATGGGTAAGAATGTTGGAGCGACCACGATTGTCTTAAATACTTTAGATGGCAAGCCGGTTTATAAAGCAACGGAATTAGGGGTTGGTCCTTTATCAGGGGGCGAAATCCAACAAGGGTGCATTTATACATTGGTTTATAATGAAGATCATTGGCATCTCGTTAATCCTACCTCTATCCCTTTAGAAGAAGAAAGCAGTCTTTATCCCACGGGTTTTATAGGAACCTTTGGAATGCGCGGGATTCCAAAGGATTGGTTAATTTGCGATGGGAAGGCTTATTTACGTCGTGGTTATCGTGATTTGTTTTCTGCGATAGGAACGGTTTGGGGAGAGGGGGATGGCGTTACGACATTTAATGTTCCCGATTTTCGAGGGATGTTTTTACGGGGTGTTGATGGAGGGCGCAATATTGATGAGGGGCGTTCTTTTGCAAGTGTGCAAACAGATTTAATCGAGTCTCACCAACATCAAGGACAGAGCCTTTCGATGTCTCATTTTACCAGCAACGAAAACTTTTGGGATGGGAATACGACGGATGTGTTGGGCTATCGTCTAGGCTTGTTTGGGGGGAGCTCTCTAGCGAATTTTATGGGTATAGAGCGTGAGAATTTAGGGGGCTACATTGTAAGTTCTCATACTCTTGATGAGAGCCAAGAGGTTGTTTTGGAGAGCACTGGTGAAGGCGAGACGCGTCCAGTAAATGTGAGTGTTCTGTTTGCGATTAAGACATGAGGTTAAAATGTCGACGATCTATGATTGGTCTTTAAATGCCTCCTTGAATGCCTATTGTGATGATTTGATTGATTGGTCAAAAGGACAACGTCCTAGCAGCGTGAATAATAGCGCCCGTGTGATGATGCAGCGTGTGCGTGAATATTTATCCGATACGAGTAGTGTAATTGAAAGCACTTTTACGGTTGATGCTGAACAACAGACGACGTTGATAAGACTTCAAAGTAAATCGCATTTTTTGAAATATAAGAATGGGATATCAGTTTGTTTTAAAGCAAAGGGTAAGAATGTTGGGGAAACCGCAATTGCCTTGAATGATTTAGCCGCTAAACCTGTTTATAAGGCGACGGAATTAGGCATTCGTGCATTATCTGGAGGTGAACTTCAAAGGGGATGCATTTATAGCTTGGTTTATAGGGATCATGCTTGGCAAGTTTTAAATCCTACGCCTCTCTCTTTATCACAAGAGCCGGTTATTCCCGTTTATCCTACGGGGACGATAGGGATTTTTGGGATGCAAGTTTTGCCAGATGGCTGGTTACCCTGTGATGGGAAGGCTTATTTGCGCAGTGATTATCCTGCTCTTTATGATGCGATAGGGATCAGGTGGGGTGGAGCTGATAGTTGGACGAAGTTTAATGTTCCCGATTTGCGTGGTGTTTTTTTACGAGGTGTTGATGATGACCGCGAGATAGACCGCTTTCGTTATCTTGGCACTTTACAAAATGACGCTATGAGAAAGCATGATCATGGGGGTCAATCCTTTACGATTTTGAATGATGAAAATCAGGAAGAGAGTTGGCATGGTGATATGACGATCATCTGGGGATATGTGTTGAATGACCAGCAAAGATTGAAACTTGCTGAACGTTTGGGTGTGAGGGCAGAGGATATACGCGTGCACCATAAGCTAGCCTTTCCCCATTCCCACCTTCACATGCGTGATGTTGCATTGGCAAGTTCAGGTGTAAGTGAGACGCGCCCGATTAATATGAGTGTTGTGTTTGGAATCAAGACGTGAGGTTCAGATGTCCACGATTTATGATTGGTCTTTAACGGCATCTGAGAATGGTGGTGCTGATGCTTTAATTAATTGGTCAGAGGGACAGCATCCTAACACGGTTAATAATAGCGCTCGTTTTATGATGCAAAGGATAAGTGAGTATTTATCGGATACGGGCGGCGTGCTTGAAGGGATTGTGACGGTTGATAATAACCAAAAGATGAGCGTGATAAGGCTTCTAAGCCAATCGGCATTTTTAGAGTATAAGAATGGCATATCGGTTTGTTTTAAAGCAAAGGGCAGGAACATTGGGGCGACAACAATTGCTTTGAATAATTTAGCTGGCAAACCTGTTTATAAGGCGACAGAAACCGGTTTATTAGCCTTGTCGGGAGGAGAGATACAAGATGGTTGTCTTTATACAGTCATGTATGATGAAGAACTTTCGGGGTGGCAAGTTCTCAACCCGACAAGGGGTAAAGTTTCTTCCTTAAAACGCTTACCCTCCGGTCTGATAGGACCGTTTGCAATGGAACGCTTGCCGGATGGTTGGTTGCCATGTGATGGAAGTGCTTATTCACGGTATGTTTATTGGGACTTATTTTGTGTCATAGGAACGACGTGGGGAGAAGGGGATGGCGTTGAGACGTTTAATGTTCCCGATTTTCGGGGGCTATTTTTACGGGGACTTGATAATGAACGCAATTTAGACCCTTGGCGTTCTTTTGCAAGTATACAACCCTGTTCTTTAAAAGCGCATGAACATTTTATAGGTCCAGCGTCATTAGAAGGTCTTTCTTCTCGTAAAAAACGGGATGTTTCTTCTTCTGAAGTTTCTTTGCAAAGGCGAAAGAGAGCTATAGACGAAGAGTGTGTAGGTTTGAGTGGGGATAGCTTAAAAAAATGTCATGAAGAATTTGACCGAATAGTGGGCATTTCAGAGGTTCCATTTTGGTTTACAGAAAAAGATAAACCGCCTCGTTTACCTTGGTTTATCAGGAGCCCGTTTGCTAATTTTTTATATTATTCAACGCCTATAACAGAAGGGCTGAATGACAGAGAGCATCATGAACATCACCTTATGGCAGAGAGGGTTGGTGGTGTTGAAACGCGCCCCGTTAATGTGAGTGTCATTTATGGGATCAAGACATGAGGAGTTGAAATGTCATTAAAACCGTTTGTGATATCAGAGATTGACGACCCGTCTCAAGTACGGGTTGTTTTGTATTCTGGGGGAGGTTTTGTCCATGCGCCGCTTAATGGCGTTTTTGATTTACTGAAAGCAGCTTTGAAAGCCGATCTTGATGGATCGTTAAAAGATTTAGAGAAGCGCTTAGAGGCTTTAAGAGAAGAGTTTGAAGATTTGAAAGAGTGTTCATTAGACGAAGTACTCTGAATGATGTGAGGACGAAAGCAGATGAAGATACCCGATCATGAACATGAATATTTGATACCTGTCGCGACGAGAGAAGAAATGATAGCAGGAACTTCTCAAGACAGCGTTGTTGTTCCGAAGCTTTTAGGGACGGCGTCTTTGTATTCGTATGAAACCTTTGCGCCCTTAGAGCAGGTTGTTAATGCAAGGAAAGAAGCAGAAAAAGCCATGGCGCGTGCGAATGGCGCGCAACAAACAGCAGATCAAGCGAAAACTATAGCAGATAGTGTCAAGGAATTATCGGATGCAGCAGCGACGACGATAGCACAAGCAGCAGGCACAGCAGCGAGTGCAGTTACTGTAGCTTCTGAAGCCAAGACGACAGCTGATACAGCTTTAGAGCAGGCAAATACGGCATTAACAGCATCCAATGCCGCCAAGACAACAGCAGAGATATCGAAAGCTTCTTCAGAAGATGCCAAGATGAAATCAGAAGCGGCAGAGAGGTTAGCGCAAGAAGCCAAGCGTATTGCGGAGGATACTAAAGGTGCAGCCGATAGAGTGACGACAGCGGTCACGGAAAGCTCTCAAATAGTGACACAAGTTCAAGGCACAGTAGAGACAGCTTTGACAGAGGCAAGAGAAGCCAAGGCAACGGCAGGAGATGCAAAAACACTTTCCGAACAAACCAAGAGCGCTTTTGATGATGCCAAGCAGGTGATGGGTGAGGTGAAGAATATTGCAGAAACGGCGGCAGCGAGCAGTGGGCAAGCTCTCACTACAGCGAAGGAAGCCAAGATGACAGCTGAGACAGCATCTTCGGTAGCCGGTGATGCAAAAGAAACGGCGTCTAAAGCTCTGTCGGTAGCTCATGATCTTAAGCAATCGGTTGATCATGTCAAGAATACAGCTGAGGGAGCCAAAAGGACAGCAGAAGGAGTAGAACAGAGGGCTTTAACAATAGAAGACGTTGCTATACAAGCCAAGACTAAAGCCGGTGAAGCGAAACAATTGGTTGAAGAAGTTAAGACGAGAACGCATTCGGCAGAAACGTTAGCGAATAATGCAAAGCGGTTAGCGGATAGCGCAAAAGACACAGCGGTGGAAGCAAAAAATAAAGCAGAGGATGCTCATGTCCTTTCGCAAGAAGCTAAGAGCACAGCAGAAACGGCAGAAGAGAAAGCCGCAAGAGCCGAAAAGAAGGCGAATGATGCGACAGTTACAGCTTCAGAAGCCAAGACTATGGCGCAAGAGGCAAAACAGGCGTTAGAGACATCAACAGCGCACCAAGATGCTTCAGAAGCACTGTCTAAAGCCGCTGACGCGAAGAAAGTAGCAGATCAGGCAGCAACGTTAGCCAATGAAAGTAAAACGACAGCTGTTGAGGCAAAAGATTTAGTGGAGGAAGTAAAACAATCGGTAGCGGCAGCGACAGAAACAGCAGAAGATGCGAAAAATACAGCAAGGAAAGCGACTGTAGATATTATTTCTATCAAGGCAAAGGCTTTGACAGCAGAAACGGTAGCTAACGAAGCCAAAGTAGCATCAGAAAGCGCTGTTACAGTGGCGAATACAGCGAAGACCACAGCAGAAGAAGCCAAGAGTGCAGCGGATACAGCAACAGCGACGGCTCATCAAGCCCAACAGAGTGCAGAGGAGGCTACAAAATTAGCTTCTGAAGCGAAAGCGGTAGCAGAGTCTGCGGCGCGTTCAGGAGAGACGGCAGGGCAGGTGAGTGCAGAAGCGGTGAAGGGCTTAGCGGAAGAAGCGAAACGTAAAGCGGAAGCAGTAGAGAAGATTGTACAAGAATCTCAAAGTGCTTTGGATGAACTAAAACAAGTAGCTGGTAGTGCGCAGTCGACAGCAGAAGAGGCAAAAAAGGTTTCTGAAAGCGCCCAGAAGAAGGCAGTACAGGTAGAGACAGTAGCGGATGAAGCCGAAAAAATAGCTAAAGAAGCCAAACAGACAGCTGGTTATGCCAAGCATGATGCGGGTCAAGCCCGTAGTGAGGCGGAAAAGGCAAAAAGCACAGCGAATGAAGCGTGGAGTAAAGCCCACGACGCGAATGAAGCTGCCAGTAACGCTAAGACTATAGCAAGACTAGCGGAAATGGCAGGCGAAGAAGCCAAGAAAATAGCGGAGAAAGCCGATGACCGAGCGTATGAAGCCAAGAATGAAGTAGAAAAAGCCAAGGAAATAGCTAGTAATGCAAAATATATAGCAGAACAAGCGCAGAGGGCAGCCGAAACAGCGGGTAAAAAAGCAGCGTCTTTGGAAGAAGAAGCGGAAGAGGCACAAAAAATAGCCAAGGAAGCCAAAGAGTCTGCTGGCTATGCAAGACATGACGCGACGCAAGCACGCAATCAGGCAGAAGATGCAGAGAAAATAGCCTCGTCTGCGAGGAGTAGGGTTATCGATATCAATCAAGTGGTTGAGAATTTTAAAGCCCCCGTAAGTTTAGCGCGGATGTACTCAGAAGAAGCCAAGAAAAAAGCCGAGTCGGCAGATTCACAAGCCTATCAAGCCAAGAGCGAAGCCGAAAAAGCCAAGGAAGTAGCTGATAGAGCGAAAAGGACAGCAGAAGAAGCCAAAACAACCGCCGATACAATGAAACAAGAGCTTGGAGGTATCAAGAGTTCCCTAGCAATGGCAACAACAGCCCATACAGTAGCCTCACAGGCAAAAGTGCTAGGGGAAGAGATAAACAATTTACTGAAACAGTCCAATTTAACGGTTCTTTCAATTTCTACGCCGTTTCTTGTTGCGACAGGGAAAAAACAACTCACATTGAAGAAAGGAACGCGTATAACCTTGGCATTAGGCAATGATACTTTGGTTGCAAGTTATACGGCAGATACAAGAATAAGCGTTCCTTCTCTTTCGGCAGGCAAGGATTATTATGTTTATTTGGTTTCTGATGGAAAACAGTCTCATAAACTTGTTTTGTCAGAAAACTCTACCTATCCAAGGGATTACACTGTGAGTAATTCTCGTAAGATAGGAGGGTTTCATACGCTCTGTGCGGATGTTGGTACGATTTCTGGTCATCCATTATCCGGTTATCAAGCAGGGGATATTTTACCCAATTCAGTTTGGTGTTTAAATCACCGCCCTTATAGTTCACCAGAGGGAATGGTCTACGACCCCTCTACAGATCTTTGGGTTGATATTTATCTTCAATCAGGGACGGGTGAAAATACGAAATCAATGTATCGTACCAATATAACAACAAACCGTAATTATACCGAACATGTAACAGATATGGCGCGTGTTAAAAAATCTTTACTGAGTGATGAAGCGTTTGTTTCTGCTATGTATGGAAGCAATGAAAAGACACATATTGTTGGCAAGAAAGAACCAACCTCTAAGGTTTCAGGTGGATATAAGGATACGGCAAATATACGGATGATTTCGCATATCGGTTGTGAAGATGGTTGCGGTTATGTTTGGCAATTTTTATCGGGCACGTTTCCTATACCCATAAGCCGTACGCAAAATACGTTTGAAATGAGAGCATTGTTAGGGGGTGGTAGCTGGAGTAATACAACGGATAATGGGCGTTTTACTCGAGCCGCCATGATCGTCAATGGTGGAAATGAACAAGTTGCGGCGCGTGGATGTAGCCATACGCGTCATTTTGTTTAGGAGGGAGAGATGATAGAATATCCAGAACATTTAAATAGCAAAGAAGATTATCTGAACATGCTTTCTTTTGACAAAGTTGAAACAGTAAGAAGGCTAGAGATGCTTTTGACAACGCGTTTTTATTGGGTCTTTGTTAAAGAGCTTGGAGAGGGAGAAGAGGGGATTGAAGATGACACGCATAAGGTTTGTCTAACAACAACCATGCCGTTTGATTTAAATGGTGATTTTGTAGAAAAGCGTTGTCAGTATGAATTACAGGAAAGCGAATATGCGCCGCTCTTTCAACTTGGATTTCGTGTTGAAGAAGTCGAGCAGCTGATCAAAGAGCATAGCCAATAGAGATCATAAAAAAACATTTTTATGCCGCCTCACTTTTGTGGGGCTTTTTTTTATGGAGCGTCAGATGAGAAAGATATCGAAAGAAGGATTAGAGCTTATAAAACAATGGGAAGGTTTGCGTTTAGAGGCTTATAGAGATACGGCATGTGTCTGGACGATTGGTTATGGTCACACCAGCAATGCGGGTCATCCCCTTGTCAAAAAAGGCATGTGTATTAGCCAAGAGCA
>NZ_JBHIMR010000017.1:2336-19047 GCF_042194215.1 Bartonella sp. MR100HLJHH | reverse complement strand
ATTAAAGAGGGAAGTGCTTTTGCAGTTCTCTACGATAAAAATGCAGATGAAACCGTTAATTATAACAGTGTGACTTTGGGTGGCGGTAAGAGTACAGGACCAGTTGCTCTTTTGAATGTCAAAGATGGTGAAATTACTGAAGAGTCGCATGATGCAATTAATGGTGGGCAGCTTTGGAAGACGAATGAGCGTGTTACAGGTGTTGAAAAGGATATTGTCCATATTAACGATAAGGTTACTAATATATCAGCTACGGTTACTGATCTTGGCAAGGAGGTTTTCGATATTCAGGAAGCGAATGCTTTTGCTGTCCTCTACGATAAAAATGCAGATGAAACCGTTAATTATAACAGTGTGACTTTAGGTGGCGGTAAGAGTACAGGACCAGTTGCTCTTTTGAATGTCAAAGATGGTAAAATTGCTGAAGGTTCGCATGATGCTATCAATGGTAGCCAGATTAATGCAATATCTGGAGATATTGCAAAGTTTTTTGGCGGGGGTACTGTATTTCAAGATGGTTCTTTTTTAGGACCAAGATATAATTTATCTACTGTTTCTGCAGATGGCACTGTAGAAAAGAAGGTACATACTAATGTTGACTCAGCATTGACAGGGCTTGATGCGAATGTCAAAAATGTAAATAGTCGTTTGACGCATGTTGCTAATGAGTTTACTCAGAAAATTGATGGTATTTCTAAAGATTCTTTGTTGTGGAGTGAAAATGAGGGGGCATTTGTTGCTCTTCACGGAGAAGGACAGAAGACAAACAGCAAGCTGACGTATCTTTTAGATGGCGATATTTCTGCTAACTCAACGGATGCAATAAATGGTTCGCAGCTCTATAAAACTAACCAAAAGATTAGTGAGTTGGGTAATGGCTTTGACGGTATAAGTACAAATATATCGAAGTATTTTGGTGGTGATACAGATATAGCTAACGGTAAAGCGCCAACCTATACGATACAGGGCAATACACATAATGATGTTAGTTCTGCTTTTGAGGGTGTCAATAATTCTATCACGGAGATTTCTAATCAGATTTCCAATGCGACAAAAAATAGCCTTGTCAAGCAAGAGGAAAATGAAGGGGATATCACCATTGGTAAGGAAAAAGGTGGTACGAAAATCAGCATTGTAAATAAAGGTGGCATGGATCGTACACTTTCTGGCGTGAAAGATGGAGAACTTTCTCAAATATCAACGGAAGCGGTAAATGGTTCACAGTTGTTTGCTACGAATGAGAAGGTTACAACTGTTACTGATAATCTATCAAAAGTTGCTGAAAATACCTCGAAATATTTTGGGGGTAGTACAGATGTACTCGAAGGTATAGAGCCATCTTTCCTTATTCAGGATAAAGAATATCATAATATTTTTGATGCTTTTAATGGTGTCAATACTTCTATCACAAATATTGATAATAAGATTTCCGATGTTGTAAAAAATAGTTTTGTTAAGCAAGACGGAGTTTCTGCTCCTATCACTATTGGTAAGGATACAGCGGGTACTGTGATCAATATTGCAGGTGTTGGTGGTTCAGGACGTAAAATTTCTGGCGTGCGGGAGGCAGAGAATGGTGATGAAGCTGTTAACAAAGACCAACTTGATAAAAGCATAGATAAGATTTCTAAAGATATTGAGACAGTAACTGCTGCTGCGGTTCTCTACGATAAGAATGACGATGGTAATGTTAATTATGGTAGTGTGACTTTAGGTGGCAATAAAAACGACGGGCCAGTTGCTCTTCATAACGTGAAAGATGGTAGCATTTCTGAAAATTCCCACGATGCAGTCAATGGTAGTCAGATTAATAAAATATCAGCAGATATTGCAAAGTTTTTTGGTGGTGGTGCAAAGTTTATTAACGGTGCTTTTGAAGGGCTGAAATATACTTTATCGGCTATTGTAGGTGGTGAGGTAGGGAAGGTTAATTTTTATGATGTTGGATCAGCTTTAACAGGTCTCGATAAAAATGTTCAAGATGTAAATAAGCGCTTAACAAATGTATCCAATGAGTTTAATCAGAAAATTGAAGATTTCTCAAAAGATGCTTTATTGTGGGATGATGATGAAGAAGCATTTGTTGCACGTCATGAAAAAGATGGGCAGAAAACAAAGAGCAAATTGAAGTATCTTTTAGATGGTGAGATTGCGGATGGTTCAACGGATGCCATTACGGGTAACCAGCTTTATCTCATGAGCAACAAGCTTGCTAATTATTTCGGTGGCGGTGCCAAATATGAGAATGGCAAATGGACAGATCCTACTTTTAAGATTGTTCAAGTCAATGCTGATGGTACGACTGTTGAGAAAGAGCACCATAATGTCGCTGATGCTTTTGGTGATATTAATAATGGGATGTCAAATATTAATAACCGTATTGATGATGTCATCAACAAGGTCGATACAGATGCTTTAAAGTGGAATGATAAAGAAAAAGCCTATGATGCTAATCATGATGGTAAGCCGAGTAAGATTATCAATGTAGCTGATGGTAAAATTGAAAAAGGTTCGAAAGATGCGGTTAATGGTGGACAACTTTGGGAAACCAATGAACGTGTCACGGGTGTTGAAAAAGATGTTAAGCATCTTACCAATAGAGTCGATAATATTTCCACTACGGTTACGAATATTGGTGAAACGGTTTTCAATATTGAAAACAAAGTTGATAATATTGATAATAAAGTTAACGATATTGCTGAGGACGCTGTTCGTTATGACAGAGATGAAAACGGCAAAAAAACCAATAAAATCACATTAGCGGGTGGTGATCCTAGTGAACCTGTTATGATTGATAATGTAGCTGATGGTGAAATTGCAGAAGGTTCGAAAGAAGCTGTAAATGGTGGTCAACTCCATGACTATACTCAAGAACAGATGAAGATTATTCTTGATGAATCCAAGCACTACACAGATCAACGGATAAATAATATCAGGATTGATGCGATTGATGATGCTGTTGATCGGGCTAAGCAATATACAGATATGAAGTTTGATGTTTTAAACTATAGTATTGAGAGTGTGAAAAAAGAGGCAAGACAAGCAGCTGCGATTGGTTTAGCAGTTTCTAACTTACGCTACAATGATACACCTGGAAAATTAAGCGTTGGATTTGGTACTGGTTTATGGCGTAGCCAATCTGCATTTGCCTTTGGTGCAGGTTACACCTCAGAAAATGGAAAGTACCGTTCTAACATATCCGCAACAACTTCTGGAGGTCACTGGGGTGTAGGTGCGGGATTCAATATGACATTGAACTGATAATAAACAAAATACATAAAAAACACTTTTTCACCCCTGTCTCATGAGGCAGGGGTGAATTGTTTTTACATATGTAAAAAATATATAAATTGATAAGCGCTATAATGATAAATACAGGTTTAAAAAACAGAAAAACCGTACACTTTCAACAAAGTAAACTTCTTATTTCAAAATAAGATAATGAGTTTTTTCATAAATTATAAGTTCATTATTTTCTGCTGTAATTTTTAAATATAAAAAATCTGTAGCACCCTACAGATAAAAAAACTCTCACCTTCTAGAAATCTATTAAAAAATTTTCTAATAAGATAAAAGTATATATTTAAATGTATTCCAATTTTACCGGAGGAAGTTATAGAAACAATATACTAAACTAACTCCACCCCTTGCAAAAAACAGCCAACAAGTTTAAAGGTTAAAAAACAATCACCACAAAAAATTTACCTTCTTAGGAAATGTAAAAGAGCGAAGCACGTTAACCATAAAACCTAAAAACACAACTTCTCTATCTTTTCAATCAGGTACTAAATTTTTATGTTTAGAAAAAGCTGATTTTAAAGAGTTTTATAGCGCTTAAATGTGTCTTTTTTGTGTTTATAGTTATTTTTTCATTGGGGAGTTCATTATGAAAAAATTATATACAAAATTAGCAGGGAGCGATTTAAAATTTTCTCGTTTTTCTTTTGTTAAAGTTCTTTCATTGGCTGCAGCGGCTACATTTTTATCGAATGTTACACCTGTTTTTTCAGCAAATTCTGATTTTAGAAACACATTTCTCGAGGGTGTTAACAGTGCTGGTGTCTCTTATCCAGAAAACATCATCTCTGTTGCTGGTTTGAATGCTTCTTCTGTTTCAAAAGACAATTATTTAACAGCGCTGAATGTTGCTTTGACACCCAAGGTAAATGCTGCTGATGACTATGCAAATTTTTTAACCAAAACTCTTCTAGGTCCGAGTGATGAGGGCTCTATAATCAATGTTTTGACAGCAAACAGTAATAACCTATCGAAAAAAACGTTAAATGCAGGGGTGCAAGATAAAAAGCCTCTCATTAGTCCACAGTCCTTTGTGGTTGATAGCTCTGCAGACCAACGGCTTGCACAGGATGATGAGAATACAGATATTATTAATGTATCAGATTTCTCGCGAAATGATCCCATCACGAGATTGACACGTAGTGCTGGGATGCAACGTGCGGAAGAAACGAATGTCACGCTTGGTAAAGGGATAAAAATAACATCATATGCCGAGAATGTTGCTATTGGTACTAATGTATCAATACTAGCTAGAGAATCCGTTGCTGTTGGTTTTGGTGCGGAGGCGTCTAAAAAGATATCTGTTGCTATAGGTCGTTATGCGCTCGCTGAAGGCGAAGGAAGTATCGCAATAGGTGGTCAAACTATAGGGAAAGATTCACCAATTTCCCAGCCTTCTCGTACAAATGCAAAAGGATATCACTCGATCGCTATGGGTTTTACGACTAGCGCTAAAGGTTCGTCTTCTATTGCTTTAGGTTCATATGCTAATTCGACGGGTACAAATTCTGTTGCTATAGGTATGGGTACGAAGGGCCAAGGAGAGGGTGCAGCTGCTTATGGTGTTGTTGCAGCGGCAAATGGTGATAGTTCCGTTGCTGTAGGTTATAATTCACTTGCGCAAAAACAAGATAGTGTAGCTGTGGGCAGCGGGTCTCAGGCTATGGGTATCAGCAGTGTCGCAATAGGTGGTGAATATCATGAGAAGGATGAGGAGCATGAGGAGGATGAAAATACATTAGCAAAAGCTGATTATACAACTGTTTTAGGTTCTGTTTCTCAGGCCTTAGGACAGGGTGCAACTGCTCTTGGTTATCGTGCTAAGGCGATTGATGAGCTCTCCATTGCTTTGGGTTCTTATTCGGAAGCACAGGGAAAGGGAGCTATCACTATAGGTGCCAATTCTGTAGTTTCGGTGGAAGATGGTGTTGCTCTAGGAAGAGATTCTGTAGCTAATAAGGCTGCTGGTGTTTTTGGTTATACTTCTGTGTTGCAGGGTCCTGCAACAAATACCTCATCGCAATGGAAAAGTACGCGGGGTGCAGTGAGTGTTGGTGATTATAGTAAGGGTATAACCAGACAAATTACAGGCGTAGCAGCTGGTTCTGAGCCTGCCGATGCAGTGAATGTTAGGCAGTTGAGGGATTTAGAAGATGTTGTAAGAAAAAACGGTTGGAAACTGTCAGTTGGAGATAAAAATGCTACAACTGTTCTTATGGATAGTGATGTAGATTTTTCTGCTGGAAGCACAAATCTTCAGATTGCAAAAGGCGAAAAAGACAATAAGCTAAAATTTGATCTGGCTCAGGATGTTACATTAACGAGCTTAAAGGCAGGTACAAATACCTTCGATGCCACGGGCTTAGCCATTACTGATGGTCCGAAAATAACCACCGGTGGTATTGATGCTGGAAATAAAAGGATAACAGGTATTGCACCTAGTGATCTTAGTGCAGATTCAAAAGACGCGGTAAATGGTAGTCAGTTGAATGTTGTAGCTACCCACATAGCTGGATATTTAGGCGGTGGTGTTAAATTTACGAATGGCCAATGGGATGATCCAAAGTTCAAAATTAAAACTTTTAATTCTGAGACGAATGAGATTGAAGAAGAAAGTTTTCCGAATGTAGCAAAAGCCTTTGAGGGTGTGGGTAAGTCTTATGTAAATCTTCACAATGAGATTAAAAATGAGATTAAAAAAGCTACCGATGATAGTGTCTTTAAATGGAATGCCGAATCGAAGAGCATTAAAATTGCCGCCGCTGAGGGGAAAGGTGGGCAAGGAAGTATTGCTATAGGTAATCTTTCAAATGCAAATGCCGAAAATAGTATTGCATTAGGTAGTTTTGCAGCGGCATCTGCTGAAAATAGTATGGCATTAGGTGGACTTTCAAATGCATTTGGTGCAAATAGTATGGCATTAGGTTCAAATGCACAAGTACAAGCTGCTGTTCCTGGTGGTGTTGCTGTGGGTTATCAATCTGTTTCTCGTAACCCAGCGTCCACTGTTGGCTATGATCCTTCCATAGGTAGCAAGTCAACAGATGATGGTGTGATATGGAAGAGCACTCAAGGAGCTTTTAGTGTTGGTGATACTCCGAATAAGATAACACGACAGCTTACAGGTGTGGCAGCGGGTTATGCAGATACTGATGCCGTCAACATTGCGCAGCTAAAAGCACTAAGAGCGTACGCAGGTAAAGGTTGGAAACTTTCTGTTGATGATAAAAATACCAAAGCCGTTAGCATAGATGATACGGTAGATTTTTCAACTGGAAGTAAAAATTTTAAAATTACAAAAGGTGATAAAGACAATAAGCTAAAATTTGATCTGGCTCAAGATGTTGCATTAACGAGCGTAAAGGCCGGCACAAATACCCTAGACGCAACAGGTCTAGTAATTACTGGAGGTCCGAAAATAACAACGGGTGGTATTGATGCTGGTAGTAAGAAGATAGCAGGCATTCAAAGTGGCGCACTCACAGCAGAATCAACCGAAGCTGTCAATGGTTCACAACTTTTGGCAACAAATACTGAAATTGCTAATGTAAGAGACAGTATTCTTGTTAAGCAAGTAGCAAAGAAGACTTTAGCGCGTAGTCTCCGTGATGGAGGAACGGGTCTTATCACTGTTGGTATGGAAACTGGTGGTAGCGAAATCAGTATTTTGAACAAAAGTAATGAAGGGCGGAAACTTTCTGGTCTACTTGGCGGGGCAATCAGTGGAACTTCAACAGACGCAGTAAATGGCTCACAGCTTCATACATTGGGCACAGGGGGTGCTTCGTATTTCGGTGGTGGTGCTGTCTATGCGGATGGGAAATGGACCGCTCCTACATTCAAGGTAAAAACAATCAAGGAAGATGGCAGCCCTGAAGATAAGGATTATCCTGATGTAGCATCTGCTTTTGCTGGAGTTGGTAGTTCTATCACGAATGTTCAGAATAAATTGACTGAACAGGTTAATAATGTGATTAACAAAGTAGAAAGCGAAAGCTTTGTTCAGCAAGACAAAACAACGCATCGTCTCACTATTGGAGCTGCAGTAGAAGGCAGTGAAATCAATATTGCCAATAAGGCTGGTGCGGATCGGACTCTTTCTGGTGTAAAGGACGCGACGAAAAACAATGAAGCCGTTAACAAAGGACAGCTTGATAAAGGCTTGAAAGATCTTTCGAACAGTCTTCAGTCTGATGAATCAGCAGTTGTTCATTATGATAAAGATTCAGATGGTAAAACTAATTATAGTAGTGTGACTTTAGGAAAAGCTAAAGATAAGATAGCTGTAGGTCTCCATAATGTTGCTGATGGTAAGATTGCCAAGGATTCACATGATGCAATCACGGGTGGTCAGATTAATACCATAGCTTCGGATTTATCAAAAATTTTAGGTGGAGATGTATCCTTTGATGGAAAAAACTTTAAAGGGCCAACTTATAATTTATCGAATATTGATGAAAAAGGTGAAGTAACAGATAAACCGCATACCGATATTGGTTCTGCCTTTAAAGGACTTGATGATAATATCAAGAATGTGAATGCTCGCATTAAGGAAGTCTCAGAAGGAGTTGCACAAGATTCTTTATCTTGGAGCGATGGTGACAAAGCTTTTGTCGCTCTGCATGGGGAAGGGGATGACAGAAAAGCCAGTAAAATCACATCACTTGCTATAGGAGATATTACGAAAGAATCGACGGATGCAGTAAATGGTTCTCAACTTTATTCATTGGGCGATAAGGTTGCAAAATATTTTTCTAATGACGCTGAATATAAGGATGGGGAATTGAATGTTCCTGATTTTAAGCTCAAAACTATCAATGATGATGGCACTGAAGCTGAATCAAGCTATAAAAATGTATCAGATGCATTTTCAGGTGTGGGTAAACTTTTCACAAAGATTCAAAATGTGATCAGCGATGTAATCAGTAATCTTCTTGTTACGAAAAATGAAGATGTTATCAACATTGGTAAAGGAGTAGAAGGAAATGAAGTCAATATCGCAAACAAGAGTGGTAAGGATCGAACCCTTTCTGGTGTGAAGGCGGCAGAAAAAGACAATGAAGCGGTTAACAAGGGACAGCTTGATAAGGGTTTGAAGGATCTTTCTGATACCCTTCTGTCTGATAGTTCCTCTGTTGTTCTTTACGATAAAACAACAGATGATCAAATTGATTATACAAATGTAACTTTTGGTAAAGGGAAGGATGCTAAACCTGTTGCACTGCATAATGTATCCGCAGGATCGATTGCGGAAAACTCAACGGATGTTATCAATGGAGGACAGGTTTACATCCTTTCAACGGATGTAGCGAAATTCTTGGGTGGAGATGCTGAATTTAAGGATGGTGCTTTTAAAGGGCCAACTTATAATTTATCCAGTATTGATAAAGATGGTGAAGTAACAGATAAACCGCATACCGATGTTGGTTCTGCCTTTAAAGGACTTGATGAGAATATCAAGAATGTTAACGATCGTATTAAGGAGGTCTCAGAAGGAGTTGCACAAGATTCTTTATCTTGGAGCGATGGTGACAAAGCTTTTGTAGCTCTGCATGGGGAAGGGGATGACAGAAAAGCCAGCAAAATCACATCACTTGCGGCTGGTTCTATAGCATCAGGCTCGAGTGATGCGATTAATGGAGGTCAGATTTATACTCTTCAACAGACCTTTGCCTCATATTTTGGTGGAGGA
Organism: Bartonella sp. MR100HLJHH; assembly: GCF_042194215.1. Lineage (NCBI taxonomy): Bacteria > Pseudomonadati > Pseudomonadota > Alphaproteobacteria > Hyphomicrobiales > Bartonellaceae > Bartonella > Bartonella sp. MR100HLJHH. The sequence continues at coordinate 10,058 of NZ_JBHIMR010000017.1, read as the reverse complement.
GCTGGTTATGATAAGGAAGGAAACTGGCAAGGACCCAAATTCTACGTTCAGGTTTTCAATGAGGATGGTACGAAAGGTGATAAAGAGGAGCGTAATAATGTCTCTGAAGCATTTGATGTTGTTAATGACAGCATGAGCACTATCAACGATCGTATAAAAGAAGTTGAAAAGGATGCCTCTTCGAATGGTCTGAATTGGAATGAAGAAAAAGGAAGCTATGATGCCTCTCACGCTGATGATCAGGGCGTTAAGAGCCCCAGTAAGATTATCAATGTAGAGGACGGTAAGGTAGACAAAGATTCCAAAGAAGCAGTTAATGGCGGTCAGCTTTGGGAAACCCAGCAGATGATTACAGATCAGGTCAAGGATATTGAAACTAAAGTTACGGAGGGATCTGTACAATATGATAGAGATAAAAAAACAGGTGAAAAGATCAATCAAGTTACATTAGTTGGTGGAGATGACAGTTCTCCAGTATTAATAGACAATGTAGCGGATGGAAAGATTGAAAAGGATTCGAAAGAAGCTGTTAATGGAGGCCAGTTACATGATTACACAGAACAGCAGATGAAAACGGTTCTTGAAGATGCCAATAAGTATACGGATGAGAAAGTTAGTAGTCTTGTCAATAATGGAGTTAATGAGGCTAATTCGTATACGGATATGAAGTTTTCGACATTAAGTTACGCTGTTGAGGATGTTCGCAAGGAAGCAAGACAAGCAGCAGCTGTTGGTTTAGCGGTAGCTGGTTTACGCTATAGTGATATTCCTGGAAAATTAACACTCGCATTTGGTAGTGGTTTATGGCGTAGTCAATCCGCGTTTGCTGTTGGGGCTGGTTATACTTCAGAGAACGGTGATATTGGTTCCAACTTGTCAATTACCACTTCTGGAGGTCACTGGGGTATAAGTGCAGGGGTTAATGTGATACTCAACTAATAAACGACTAAATCCATAAAATTGATTTGCCTTTTTCTTATTTAAGAAAAGGGCAATTTTTTTATCTTCTTTCAGAGCCCTTTAAAGCTATTCTAAATGTACAGAACTCCCGTAATTATATAAAAAGCCTATTACAACTTTTTTTGAGAATAAAAGACCTCAGTAGCAAAGATTCAAAAAATTGATTACTATTTTTTTGATAATTAGGTAATGAGGTTATTGATCTATCTTGTTATTTTGATTTATTAAAGTGCTTAAAGCAATATAAATACGAATATACCCTTTATTAAAAAGAGGCAGTTTTAGCTTTTATTTTCGTGTAGTGTTAAACGTATGCTTTATATTGGTATCGTTATAATTTTTCATTGAAAGTCTTGTTGTTTAAATGACAAATTATCTTAAAAATAGAATAGTTAAAAATATTATGTTTTTTAATCAGTTTCCTTTTTTGTAGCTTCATAGTAAAATTTTAATTTCTCCAAATTGTTTTAACTTAATTACGAGTATAAAAAGCAAATAGTGCAAATTCTTACAATTCAAAATATGTCTTTTTTATGTTTTAGGCATGGTTTTTATTGAGGGTTTGTTATGAAAAAATTATTGAATCATATTCAAGGGAAATAGCTCAAGTTTTCGGCGTTTATTTTATCGGTTGTTTGTAGCAACGTTTTCATTGGGAGTTGTTATAGTTGTTTTTTTATCGAATGCTATTCCTGTTTTGGCGAAAAAAATTGACATAATAGAACAGCTGCTTAAAGCCATGGCAAAAGCTGCAAAGAGCTATTCTCAAGGAAAAATACTTCTTTCTGCGTATGCTAACTCTAACAGCATTGTGGCTCTCTCAAAAGGTTTTGATTTATTAAAAGCAAGTTATTTAACAGCACTTAATACAGCACAGCAATGGCACCAATAGTGGATGATTCTACAGATGATAGTGGCGATATCAATTTTTTCGTCAATACGCTTTCTATTAAGAGTAAGGATGGTTTTAGTGAGAAATCTCTTACCGATCCGCAATTGGTGATGAACAATAACTCTACAATTACAATAAGTTCTGAAAACAACGAAGATGCAAGGATTATCGATGGATCTGACACCTTGCGACATGATTTCATTGCAAGAATGCAACGATCTACAGGTATGCAACGTACTCCAAACACAAGTATTGCTTTAGATAGTGGAACGCAAGCGGAAAAAGAATGGAGCGTTGCTGTAGGCAATATGGCTCATGCTTTGGGGAAAAGCAGTGTCGCAATAGGTGGTGAATATAATAAGAAGAGCGGATATGGAGATAACAATTATACAACTGCAAAGAGTGATTATTCAATAGATGTAGGTGTCGTTTCTAAAGCCCTAGGGTATGGTTCGATTGCTCTTGGGTGCATATGCATTTGCTCAAGAAGCTATTTAATAGGCTTCTATTCAATAGCAAATGTGGTTGGCAGTATCGCTATAGGTTCCTATTCTAACGTGACGGTTGATGATGGGCGGGGGGGGTGTTGCTATCGGGAACAACTTTGTGCCTGGTAGGGCTGCTGGCGTTTTTTGGGTATATGTCTCTTCTGCAAGGACTGGTCAAAAACACCGAATCTCAATAGAAAAGTACGAAAAGTGCAAGAGAGTATTGGTGTTCCTAGTAAGAACATAACGCGCCAAATTATAGGCGTAGCAGCTGGTAGCAAACCTGCCGATGCAGTGAACCTTAGATAGTTGCAGGATTTAGAAGAAGTCGTAAGAAAAAAGGTTGGAAACTGTCTATTGCTGGTGAGGCAGCTAAAGATGTGGATGCTAGATAGTACAATAAATTTTCATCCGGAGGAAGTAACTTCAGGGTTAAAAGAGATAAGGACAATGAAAATAAGCTCATATTTGGTTTGGCCAATGATATAGCATTAAAAAGCATAACATTAGGAGAGAAAACAAAAGTAGATGCAACAGGCTTAGTAATTACTGATGGCCCACAAATAACTACTGGTAGTATTAATGCGGCAAGTAAAAAAGTAACAAATATTGCAGAAGGAACTCGCAATACTGGTGCAGTGAGTATTTTTGTAAAACAGGATACAGCAATGAAACACATTACCATTGGTAAGGATATAGATGGTGATAAATCGATATTGCGAATAAAAGTGATAAATTACGGATAATTTCTTGTGTTAAGAAAGCAGAGAGAGAGATAAAGCATCAATGATGCTGTTAATAAAAAAACAGCTTGAAGAAAGTTTAGAGAAACTTGCTAATAATTCTGCTGTTGTTCATTATGATAAAGCAAATAATGAAAATGGCACTATTAATTATGAAAGTATAACTTTTGGAAAAACTACAGCTCCCGTTGCACTTCATAATGTAGCAAATAAAATTACGGAAAATTCCACTGATTTTGTCAATGGTGGTCAGCTTTATTCACTAAATCAAACGCTTGCAAAATATTTTGGCGGTGGTGCTAGATATGAGAATGAAGAATGGACAGCACCAAGTTCCAAGCTGAAAGTTTTCAAAGATGATGGAACCTTTGAAGAGAACAGCTATGATAATATTGCAGCAGCTTTTGCTGGCATAAATAGTGTTTTCGCGAAGCTTCATAATGAAATTTCTGGCAACATCGAGAAAAATGCTTTGTTATGGAGTAATGAAGCAGGGGCATTTGTGGCTCGGCATGGAAAAGACGAAAAAAAGCTATAACGATATTGCTAATGCATTTAATGCAGGTCGTGGCGTTGATAAGAATAAGAAGGCGAGTAAGATTATCAATGTAGAGGGTGGAAAGGTAGAAGAAGGCTCGAAAGAAGCAGTAAACGGTGATCAGTTACATGATTATACGAAAAAGCAGACATATACGATTCTCGATAAAGCGAAAGAATATACGGATGAGAAAGTGTCTAATATTGTAAAGGATGGTGTTAAAGAGGTTTATTCGTATACGGATATGAAGTTTGTAACGTTAAGTTATGCTGTTGAGGATATCTGAAAAGAAGAAAGACAAGCCGCAGCCATAGGTTTGGCAGTGTCTGATTTAAGCTATGAAGATACTCTTGGAAAAATAAGTTTTTCTTTTGGTAAGGGGTTGTGCAGAGTCAATTAGCTTTTGCCTTTGGCGCTGGTTATATGTCTGAAAGTGGAAGAATTCGCTCAAATATATCATTAACGAGTGCTGGAGATCATTTTGGGATAGGTATAGGACTGAGAGCAATAGTGAATTGACAATAAACAAATTCTAACCATTAACTTTATTAACATTTTGTTTTTATTGGTCTTAATGAGAGATGGGAGAGTATAGTAGGTGCGCGCATGAGGTACCGTTACGGTGAACATAAGCAGCAATTAACATGAGTTACAATATTTTATGATGTAAGGCAGTTCAGAAAGAAGTAAGACAGACGGCCTCCGTTGGTTTAGCAGTATCGAATTTAAGTTATGAAGATACCCTTGGTCTTTAAGCATTTCATTTGGTACGGATGCATTGGTGTAGTGCATCCGTCTTTGCTATCAGAGCCGGTTATATGTCAGAAGATGGAAAAATTGGCTCCAATCTCTCCGCAACGAGTTCTGGTGGTCATTAGGGTGTAGGTGTTAGGCTTAATTTAATACTGAACTGATAAGCAAAAAACTTTTTTAAATATGCTCTTTGCCCTTGCCTCATCAAAGCAGGGGCATTTTAGTAAAAATCTTTCATCAATCCTCTAATGAAATAAAAAATCTTATTCACGAAAAATAAACTGATGCCTAAGCGGATGATCAATAGGCACAAAAATTATACCTCTTTCAAAGAGGTCAAAGCTAAAAACGATGCACAACCTTTGATGGAAAAACGAAATTAATTCTAATATTAAGCGTTTTTTTACCTTCCTTAAATTGACTTTCACGAACTTGCCTCTAACTACCCTCTAAAGGCGCTGTAGAAACAACAGCTTGTGTCTTAATTTTATTTATGTCCTAAAACACGCTGTAAAAGCAGGAACACGCAAAGGAAATAAGAAAGCTTTAGAGTTCTAGAGCATACCTTTTTTGTGTTGTTAATCTATTATTATGAAGGGGGTATTATGAAAAAATTATATACTACACACAATCTGCGTGATTTGAGTTTTTCTCGTTCACATCATCGATCATCATTGTTTAAAGTGGCTTCGTTAGGAACTGCGGTGGCATTGTTTTTATCGAATGCTTCTCCTGTTTTTTCAGCAAATCTCGATTTAACAAAAGCATCTCTTGAAAGTGTGAAGAATGCCGCTGTAGTTTATCCGCAAGGTACTATTTCTGCGTATGATGATTATAACAGTGGTATAGATGGTTATAATTCTGTAATAAATGTTTTAACAGCCGACGGAAAATTTGCATGGGAAGATGCGCAAAACATCTTCACAGCGAATGGCACGCTCGTTTCTGATTCAAAAAGGGATAAGAGGGCTAAAAAAGCTGTTGTTTTAGATCCAGAGAAATATACGGCAAAAGAGAAAAGTTTTGCCATAAATTCTATGGCTCGCACTTCAGGGCTAGACGGTATTGCGATAGGTTCCGTATATGATAATCAAGATAGCATTGAGGAATATACATTCGCGAATGGTTACTCCTCAAAAGTGAGGGCTGATGGTAATGGAGCTATTGTTATAGATAAGAATACTGAAACGCGTGCGGCTGAAACACGGGCGTATGGCAATGTTGTTCTTGGGGACGGTTCTGCGACTACATCGCTTGCTGGCGCTGACGGTTACAGTCCTATCGAGCTAAGCGAAAAAAATAAAAACAGTGAGGTATGGAAAGGTACTGCAAATGCAGCGACTATTGGTGATTATAAAAATAAGGTAACACGCCAGCTTGAAGGAGTGGCTGCTGGTAGTTATTCTACTGATGCTGTTAATGTTGCACAGCTAAAAGCGTTAAAAACTTATGTAGACCAAGGTTGGCAGCTGTCTATTGGAGGTAAAAATGCCACAACGATTGGTATAAAGAGTACGGTAGATTTGTCGGCTGCAAGTGACAACCTTACGATTACAAAAGGTGCGGAAGACAATAATGTAAAATTTGATTTAGCTAAGAATATTACAGTGGCAAGTGTCACTGCAGGGAATGCCTCTATGAGTAATGATGGCTTTCTGTTTGCTGGTGGGGCTAGAATAACTGTGGATGGTATTGATGCTGGCAATAAACAGATTACAGGAGTGGCAGCTGGGAAAAAACTTGATGATGCAGTGAATTTTGCGCAGCTACAAGAGATAAAAAATGAAATAGCAGCAAATAGCTTTGCAGTTTTCTATGATAAAAATGCAGATGGCATCGTTAATTATAATAGTGTGACTTTGGGTGGTGATAAGACTACGGCACCAGTTGCTCTCCATAATGTACAAGCTGGTACAATTGCAGAAGGGTCGAACGATGCAATCAATGGTAGCCAGATTGAAAAAATATCCCGAGATGTAGCAGGTATTTTTGGTGGTGATGCGAAATTTAGCGAAGGTATCTTGTTTGGTCCGCACTATCATTTATCGCAAATTTCTGAAAATGGTGTAGCAGTAACTAAAGACCATTATGATGTTGGTTCTGCTTTGACAGGGCTTGATGACAATATCAACAATGTGAATAGCCGCTTAACACGTGTAGCCAATGAGTTTACTCAGAAAATTGATGGGGTCTCTAAAGATTCTCTGTTGTGGAGTAATGATGAGAAAGCATTTGTAGCACAGCATGGAGAGGAAAAAACCAATAGCAAAATAAAGTTTCTTGCCAATGGAGACATTTCTGCTAATTCAACGGAAGCTGTAAATGGTTCGCAGCTCTTTGCTACTAATCAGAATGTTGACACTGTTACAAATAATTTAGAAAAAATTTCTCAAAATACATCTCAATATTTTGGTGGTGGTGCAGATGTATCTAACGGTAAGGCTCCCACTTACACTATTCAGGGCAAATTACATAATGGTTTTGAATCTACTTTTAATGCTGTTGATAATTCTATCACGAATATCCAAAATCAGATTGCGAATGCGACAAAAAATAGCCTTGTCAAGCAGGAGGAAAATGAAGGTACTATCACTGTTGGTAAAGCAACAGGTGGTTCTGAAATCAATGTTGCAAACAAATCAGGTGATGTTCGTACAATTTCTGGTGTGAAAGCAGCAGTTAAGGATGATGAAGCTGTTAATAAAAAACAACTCGATGGTAAAATAGCAGATATTAGTAACAGTATTAATAACATTAAAGAGGGAAGTGCTTTTGCTGTCCTCTACGATAAAAATTCAAATGGCACCATTAATTATAATAGTGTGACTTTAGGTGGTGATAAGACTACGGCACCAGTCGCTCTCCATAATGTAAAAGCTGGTACAATTGTAGAAGGGTCGAATGATGCAATTAATGGTAGCCAGATTAATGAAATATCCCGAGATGTAGCAAATTACTTTGGTGGTGATGCCTCATTCGAGAATGGTACCTTTACAGGACTAAAATATGAGTTAACTACTATTAATGACGATGGTGCAATAACTATAGAGGAATATACTGATGTTGGCTCAGCTTTGGATGTAGTTAATAAAAACGTCTTTGCGGTTGATCATAGAATAACCGTTGGGTTTCTTGATATTGCTGATTATTTTGGTGGTGGTGCTAAGTATGAGAAAGGCAAATGGCAAGCTCCTACTTTCAAGGTTTCTCAGCGTGAGGCGGATGGTACTATTGTTGAGAAGGAACACCATAATGTCGCTGATGCTTTTAGTGCTGTTGATAATTCTATCACGAATATCCAAAATCAGATTGCGAATGCGACAAAAAATAGCCTTGTCAAGCAGGAGG
>NZ_JBHIMR010000017.1:0-2236 GCF_042194215.1 Bartonella sp. MR100HLJHH | reverse complement strand
TTGCAAACAAATCAGGTGATGTTCGTACAATTTCTGGTGTGAAAGCAGCAGTTAAGGATGATGAAGCTGTTAATAAAGAACAGCTTGATAAAAGTATAGAGAAGATTTCTAAGGATATTAATCTCACAACTGCTGCTGCAGTTCTCTACGATAAAGAAAATGGTACCGTTAATTATGGTAGTATAACTTTAGGTGGCGATAAAAATAAAGAGCCAGTAGCTCTCCTTAATGTCAAAGCTGGTACAATTGCTAAAAATTCGCATGATGCGATCAATGGCAGCCAGATTGAAAAAATATCTGGAGATATTGCAAACTATTTTGGTGGTGATGCCTCATTCGAGAATGGTAACTTTAAAGGACCACAGTATAATTTATCTACAGTTTCTGCGGATGGTGAGGTGGTTCAGAAAACCTTTACTGATGTTGGCTCAGCTTTGAGTGGGCTTGATGCAAATGTAAAGAATATGAATACCCATCTGACAAATGTGACAAATGATTTTACACAACAAATCAATAATATTACTCAAGAAGTTAAAGGCGATGCCTTGTTGTGGAGCAAGGAAGAAAAGGCATTTGTAGCACAGCATGGAGAGGGAAAAACCAATAGCAAAATTAAGTTTCTTGCTAATGGAGACATTTCTGCTAACTCAACCGATGCTGTAAATGGTTCGCAACTCTATTTGATGAGTAATCAGCTTGCTGTGTATTTTGGTGGTGGCGCTGGCTATAATGATGGAAAATGGACTGCTCCTAATTTCAAGATAGCACAATTCAATAATGACGGTAGTTCTGGTGAGAAGAAGACATATCATGACGTTGCCAATGCTTTTGAAGGCGTGAGTGAGAGTATGTACAAGATAAACAATCGCATTCAAAATGTTGAAAACAATGTTTCGTCCAATGGTTTAAATTGGAATGAGCAGGAAAAAGCCTATGACGCTAGCCATGATGGTCAACCAAGTAATATTATCAATGTAGCAAATGGTGAAATTGCAGAAGGTTCAAAAGATGCAGTCAATGGCGGACAGCTTTGGCAGACCAACGAACGTGTCAATGGCGTTGAGAAAGATATTAAACATATCGAAAACAGAGTCGACAATATTTCCACTACGGTTACGGATATTGGTAAAACGGTTTTTAATATTGAAAACAGAGTTGATAATATTGAGAACACGGTTAATAATCTTTCTGATGGTGCAGTTAACTATGATAAAGATGCTGATGGTAAAAAGACCAATAAGATCACTCTACAAGGTGGGAATGAAAGCGAACCTGTTATGATTGATAATGTTGCGGATGGTCGTATTGAACAAGGTTCGAAAGAAGCTGTTAATGGTGGTCAGCTACATGACTACACTGAACAGCAGATGAAGATCGTTCTTGATCAATCAAAGCATTACACAGATCAACGAGTGAATAATATCGTTATCGATGCTATTGATGATGCCGTTGATCGGGCTCACCAATATACAGATATGAAGTTTAATATTTTAAGTTATGACATTAAGAGCGTACGCAAAGAAGCAAGGCAAGCAGCAGCTGTTGGTCTAGCAGCGTCCAACCTACGTTACTTCGACGAACCAGGATCTTTGAGTGTCTCATTTGGTAGCGGCGCATGGCGTGGACAATCCGCATTTGCTCTTGGTGCTGGTTATACATCTGAAAACGGAAAAATCCGCTCTAATCTCTCTGCCACGAGTGCTGGTGGTCATTGGGGAATAGGTGGTGCAATCACTCTGAAAATAAAATAATAAGAACAACGAAAACTTAATAAAATTTTCACCCTTATTGATTGAAATAAGGGTGATTTTTTTTAAGACGCTACAGTATTTATCTAGAGATAAGCATAATATTTAATGCATATACAAGATCACCAAAAGCAGCTGAATTATCTCCTTTGCTCTGCGTATTCAAACCTACAGCAATAGAACTTAGACCCTCCGCAGTAGCCGATGGACCTAAAGCAACAGATGAGGCTATAAACTTTGGGGTTTTATAGAAGCTTTTTCTATATTTTTGTTGAAAAAAGATCACAGTAGAATCCATATTGCTAAAAAGTTATATTTTTATGTTGCTATTTTCTTGAACAGTCTATAGTGATACGGAAATGTATATTAGTAAGACTCATTTTGATAAAATAACTTTCAAAGGGGGGATAGGTAGTGCGTAAAGATAGAAGGTACATCACAAGACCGCGCATATATCATTATATGATACTTTAAAAAGAGAAAACCTA
>NZ_JBHIMR010000016.1:0-20908 GCF_042194215.1 Bartonella sp. MR100HLJHH | reverse complement strand
GGTTATAAACGCATATAAAATGCATTGCTATAAACATATCATAAAAGAGAGAGTAAAATAAAAAAAAGCCGTGCCAATTAATATGACGCGGCTTTCAAATGTCTATTCTAATGATTAAAATGAATCAACCACAATGGAGTAATGAATGCATATATACAAAACGTATCATATTGCAAGCGCTCTATTATAGATATAAAAACTTATTAAAAGAAACGTAAATGGTGCGTATGATCTTTAATCACTCATTTGAATGAGAGAGCCTATAAACGCTTGTTATGGCTATCAAACAAATAAAAACGCTCGGTAGCTTTAACAAAACCCGTTTTTTACATTTACGAGCATTGGTTTTCAAAACAATCTCTCATAAGACAATAAACAACCGATTTTATCAAACGCAAGGCTTTAAAAACTGTTATAAACATCAGTTTCAAACGTTTAAACGTGCATTTAGAAAATGCTTTCATAAGCGTATTTTCATTAATTTTATGTTTTTATCATGTGATAACAATCCAATCTTTAAAACAAGATGTGATCTTTAAACGTATGTTATCGATAATTCCAAACAATTAAATTTTAAAACAATGTAATTTGTGCTGTGATAAAAACGTATCATAAATTTATAAACTGTTATGAATGATATCTGCTTTTCATTTCATTTGAATGCACACATGCGTTATAATATTTGCATCATGCTTAGCTTTTTAGGGTCTATTCATACATGGCAATCTTATATAAAAAATGGTCAAATGAATCACGTCTAAAAGAATGGATTCTTAAGTGGATTCATATAAAATAATTTCACACAAACTATTGACTTTATTAGTTTTTTATGCATAATATGTTATCGAACTCAGATAAACGTTTTTGATTTTAACAGCACTTTCGATATGGCTGGTAGTGCTTGCATCATAAACACCTTGTCCCGCCCGTGTCTCAAACACCACATCACGGCTTTCGTTAAAGTAAAAGGTCTCCCGTTCACAAAAACGAATGGCTGCAAAAATACTTTCTTGGATTTGATGAACATACTCATCGGCTATGTCATCAATCTCATCTTGAATGACCGACACAAGGTGCGAAAGTGTCCTCTTATGACGATAAACATCTCGCTTTACTGGTATCGGTCCTCCGGTCTTAACCCGAATATAATGACGTGTCATCAAAATACCTTTCAGTAAAAATTATTACTATTGATATTATATATTTTGTGTAGTATAGTGCACTGATGGTAGCGATAATAAAAACAACAGATGAATTCGATAACTGGTTAGAAAAACTTAAAGACAGAAAAGCTGCTAATATAATTCTTGCAAGGCTTCATAGAATTCGTTCAGGGCTTTTGGGTGATGCAAAGTTTTTTAATGGTATAGGTGAATTACGTATCCACTATGGTGCTGGTTACCGAATTTATTTTACAAAAAAAGGCGATAAAATCATTATATTGCTTTGTGGTGGTGACAAATCCACACAATCCAGTGATATTCAAAAAGCCTTATCTCTTTTAGAGGATCTTAAAAATGAAATTGAAAACCTTTAACTTTGAAAAACACCTCACAACACCAGAATCTCAAGAAGTCTTTTTAAATGAAGCCTTCAAAACTGGTGATGCCTCTCATATAGCGGATGCCCTTGGTATTGTTGCTAGAGCACAAAATATGAGTGCCTTAGCAAAAGAAACCAATCGCGAACGCAGTGGATTATACCGCTCTTTAAGCAAAACAGGTGACCCTAAACTTTCTACCTTAGTCGCTGTCTTATCTGCCCTTAATTTGCAACTCTCTGTACAATCTGCTCCATAAATCGTGAGGGGAATTAAGCCTTCCCCTATACCTCTCAACGATTGGTCACGAATTGCACGACCACAACACACTCACCAGCCGCGGTTGTTTTATCCCGTGTTGCATAAAGCGTAAGCTCTTGATCTTCTGAAACAAACTCTTTTTGGTTGGTTGATGTAAAATCTTGAGTGCTTTGGGTTTTGATATCCTTTTCACTAAACTCATTACCCCCATAGGTGCTACCTATCTTTAATTTCGCATCCGAAAACGCTGTCTTCACAAACGCTTTAATCGAAAGGATCATTGCACCACGCGGTAAAGTCCCGATTTTGCGTGTCAAATGCTTATCTTTATGCGAGATATTCAAACGCAAAAAACTGACCTGATGTGTATGAAGATCTCTGCCGTGTAAGTGTCCTGTTACGCCATCTACCATGTCCTATTTCCTTTCCTCATCACTCAACTTCACCGCTGTAGGTGGGGATAACTATCGTTCCAAAATCTTGGGCTCCTTGTGCTCTTCCGGGCATTTGGAAACGCGTTTTCTTCATGCCCATAATTGTATGCACTCCAAAACCGTATTCGCGTTTGTAGTCGAAGGTTTCTTCTTCGATTTTATAGCGGGTCTTACCGTAACTCTTACCAAATGCCATAACGACACTTTGCGCTCCAAGCAAAACAGCACGGCGCACACCTGCAAGACGTGTACTATCCGTGGATTTAACACCATTGGTGACATGCTCTGATTCACGTAAAATCACACCATTATACATGCCCAGTGAACCATCAAAGATTGGGTTTTTCGCACGAGAGGTTGCATAAACCGATTTTTGAATATCTAACCACTCACCAACGGCTGTATTGGTTCGCAATTGCATGACTTGTGTTGGATGCAAATAGAGGACATAAACATCATCACCATTGACATGAACTGGAGAAATTTGCGGATTGGCAAGTTTGGCTTGTTTAACCGCTTCATCAATCAATTTAAGACTAAAGCTATGTTTGGCTTTTTCTGTAAGATCTTCATCCTTGGTTTTTGCTTCTGGGCGGATAATACGTTCACTGCTTGGTGCCATGATTTCATTAAAGCCATAATGAACCGGCTTAATATACACTTCTCGACCATCAACATTGATCGTACGGGGTGTATAACCACATACCTGAAGAAAGAACATGATGCTTAAACGATTGGCATACCAACGAACTAAACCTTCTTTGGCTTTTTTCCGTAAATTGGGGAGAATTCTCTGTTGGTCAATCGAGTCATCATTCGCTACACGTGCTGCATGTAAAAGCTCGTTAATCACCAACCGATCATTCATAAATTGAAGCGCTTCTTCATTGCCCTCTAAGGTTTCGCCTTGCGTGACACCGTCCCCAAACAGATTGACAAGCAGACTAAACGTAACGCTATCCCCTGCACTCTTATGGGTTTCGTTGTAAAGCTGGATAATGCTGTTCGAACTTTTGCCAATCAGAGGAGCAATTTTTGTCGCTTTCAAAACTTCATTGCTTAATTTCTGTGACCACAATTTCACCGATTGCGGATCATGGGTTCCTATATGTGTTGTTGCCATTGATTTCACCTTTCTTTGCTGTAAAAAAACCGGCTTAAAGCCGGTGGAAAACCCGCATCAAGGCGGATTATGTTGTAAAACTTATTGCCTAATCAGGATCTGCACCCATAATTTCATAAAAACGGGCTTCATTCTTCGGATTTGATATCCAAGCATTGAATTCTTTCTCAGACATATTCGCAAGTGTCTCTTTGGTCATAGGACCCGTCACGCCCCCTCCTCCAGATGCCGTTAAGGTTCTCGCAGAATTCTGACGGCTTTGAAGTTCTGCAACTTGATTATTCGCTTGTAATGCTTGGTTCTGATAGCCAAGATTTTGCGCTATTCTATAAATCTCTTCTGCCGGATTGAGATCTCTTTGTGCACAAGTCGCTACAATCGTACGCAATTCATTCCTTATGATCTCAGAAATTGTGTTTGGATCTGCATACTCAGGATAAAGTGACGACCAAGAACTCAATTCCTTCGCACGCTTCTCATAAAGAAAATTTGCAGCATCACCAAAATCACTGGATTTATTTTGAAACGACTTAACAGAATTGTTGAAAAACTGACCAAGACGTATATCATGCTGCTGCTGTTCCTCAGCTTGTCTTAGCGCTTCTTTCTGTTCCCTAATATACGCATCCTGCTCTCGAATCTTTTTTCCTATCCAACCCATATAACCAATAATGTCTTGTGTAGGGTCTGGGGGTGCATTTTCACCTTCAACCATTGGCGTCTGGGATTGGGGTTCATAAAGCTTGACAAGCGCTTCACGAGCTTGTTTGGCTTGTTGCTCCGCACGCTGCTGTTCTATACTAGGAACAATCTCTGAAGGCTTTTCAACGGTCTCTAAAACCGGCTCTGGAGACGTAATGTCATCATTATCAATCGTTTCACCATCATAAGTGCCAGCATCAAAAGAGCTCTCATCATCAAAGACCGGTGCTCCAACTCTGTAATCTTCATTCATAGCTTCATTCATTTCTGCATTCATTCTTTCACCTTTCTCAACTATGCATACCTCTGTGTAATGCTATTCGCTCTCGCATGATCTGATTGTGTGCCTGAGTATTGAGAAGCTTCTGCCGTTCAATGTCATGGCGCTGTTGCATCATTTCTGCTTCTAATTCTGCTCTCTTTTGACGCATGAACAATTCAATCTGCTTGCCTTGCAAATCCATCTGATGCATCTGTGCTTTCGTCTCTAAGTCTTGTTGCTTTTCCTGCAACTTCATTTCCTGCTCGGGGTCCATCTGCTGTTGTTGTGCCATTTGTTGCTGTTGGAACTTCTCACTGACGCGATTAAGCAATGACGCCGGCAATGGAGAATAACGAAGTAGATCAAGCATAATATCCGGCGTAATCGCATTTTGGAGTAACGGTAAAAGCTGTGTGATAATACCGAAGGTGCGCTCTTTCTCATTTGGGCTCGTTGGCGCATCATCAACTACAATATCATACTCGACACTCGTTACTTCTTCACGCGTCAATGGAATATATTGCGCATTCTCCTCACCAGATATCCGTACCAAACGACCATCAGACAAATAATTCTGTATAAGGTGTAAAATAATCTTACCTTGCCGCTTGCGATACAAACGTAAGCCATCAAACAGACAAGCAAGCAGATTTAAACTGGATTGGCGTCGTTGTGCCTCCAAAATACCCGCTTGTGTCACTTCCCTTGTGCCAATGAATTCGGGGGATAAACCCGTCACCTGATTAATTGCTTCCTTAGCTTCATTAAACAGCTGGAAAAACCCCGTTGGAAATTCTGCTACGGGTTTGGGTTGGATCTTTCCTTGTGCAAGGGCGCCATCTTCAGCAACTAGCAACGCATCAGACCGCGCCCAATCTTGCATAGCCTGCCTGATGTCCTTAAACGCCCCTTCCTCGACAATAAGCCCCCCTTTGGATTGGCTATTAAGGATATACATCACTTGACTGAAATATTTATTCGCCCACCGTTGCGGGTCTTTCGTCGGACGTACAACACCGTAAAACTGACGTTCTATCTTGTCAAAATATCCCGTTATACACTCCCAACCCAATTGACCAGCTGGAACCAATGGTTGATCTGGGGATTCAAGCAATTTCCTCCCTAAAAAAACACGTCTTACAACCTTTTTATTGAAAGCCGCCCCTTGAATATTAGGCATCATGCATTGGAGCTGCTTAAATTCCTCTTCGCTATAGTCACGAAGTTCACCCGTTTCTAAATCAGCTGCCTTGTAATACCTCTCGCTTTCAAACCAACGGCATTCAACAAGCGTGACCATCCGACGACCGTTTTCAACATCAATGCTCCCTTCATCACTGTAATAATCAAGATCATTATGGTGAACACCTTCATGAGAGCTCCCATCCCTTGCCCAATCTGCACTCAACTCTGTCCAATGAGATTTGGGAAACATCTGCTTGGCTACTTCCAAAGGCTTGCGGTCCACATACCACAAACGTTGCGCATCGGTTAAATTCGGTTGCACTGCCGCACTATCCCAGACCACTTTCAGTGGGTCTAAACGCGTAATTACCGGTTCACCATCGAGGCTGTTCTCATAATCAAGCCGTGTATCAGTCCACCCCATGCCGCAGATAACCGCATCTTGGAAAGCGTCACTATCAGCGTATTCTGCATGCGCCATGTCCCGAAACTATTCTGCCGCACCGGTAAGCAATTCACTTGGCAATGCCTTGCCTATTTGACGGGGGATGAATTGCACTTCTCGCTTATTATTTCTCTCTGAACCTACAACAGCATTCACAAGCGGAGCAATACGATTAAAGGTCATAACGGGGCGGCGTTGCTTTTTTAACGCCGATAAATCTTCTTCATTCCATTGATCACCATTGTAAAAACCAAAATCCTCCCGTGCATGTTCACGCCATTTATTCACATGCTCCACATCTTCTTTGTACCAGCTCACAAGCTTACGAAATAAGCCTTCTGTCGACAGATCTGATGCGTTACTTTCTTTGTCTAAATGTTCATCATCATGCATCATTCTGCCATCCATGAGGTACTATCATATTCCGTTCTGCCGCTATAAGCTGGTCGCTTTTGTATTTCTTTTGGTGGTTTGTATGAAATGCACATCAGTCCAAAGGCATCTGCCCCATGACTGGACCAATCATGCTCTGCTCCCAAGCCAATATTACGCTTCTCATCCCATTTCTCGTGATACCAGTTCAGTGCCTTGCGTCCTGCTACCGTCGTCTTCTCATTAAACCAAACAGAAGGCAAAACACGGCGGACTGTTTCTATACGTATTTTAACAGCCCCTGCTCCCTGATTAGGGATAACTTTTGTTTGAAAGCCTGCCTGTTTAAGAGCGCTCTCAAAACTCACATTGTGCACACGATCTCTCGTCGCACCGTCATGGGGAAGAACCATCAATGCCTTCTCATAGCCATTTTGACGCAACCAGCCTATATGCTCTGATAACGGTTGTCCCTGTGCTTCGTAATAATTAAGCACTCTAATCTCTCTACCAACAAATTGTGCTATCCATATCGCTGTGGCATCTGCCTTAGCACCCGTGCCCCCAATATCCCAAAAGGCGCGTATCTGCATTAAAGGATCACGAGCAACACGCCCTATCCGCCCCTCTTGCTCAGCTGCCAACATTTCCTTTTGATAATAAGCACCCTGAACCGCTGTAAGATAAGCCCCCTCCCAAATATGCTTATAAGTCTCGGGGCGGTTTCTAAGATCATCAAGCCGCGCTTCATTCAAGATCTTGGGAAACTTCGGATTGTCTGACCAGTTGATCTCAACACGCTTAATTGCCTCATTGTCTGAAAAGCGAAACCGCTTCTCAACGGGGGCATTCTCTCGCAATGGGTTCCATGTCACCCATAACTCTGCTCTCCACCCCTCTCCCTCTTCACGCAACGTCGGTATAAGCGTTTGCCAAGCTGTCTCTGTAACGGGCTCTGCCTCATCAACCCAACAAAGCAAAATACGCCCCATGGATTTGATACTTGCAATATTCCGGTCAAGACCAGAAAACTGAAAGGCTATACGACCATCTATCGACTTAATCGACGACTCCCCAACCTTGTAATAGTCCTTTAAAAAGTCATGCGCTTCAATGGCGCGTTTAATCTCCTCCAATGAACTTTCTGCTAGCGAGTTTTGAAACTGCCGTGCACAAAGTATAGTGCCTGATATCCCTTCCCTACCAAATTGATAGCCTTTTAAAGCAGCCATCAAGGCAAATGATCTTGTTTTCCCAGACCCTCGTCCACCCCAAGCCGCTCGTACCAAAGCATCCCCTGCAAAAATAGGAATGAGTTTTGGTACAATATTAATCTGTCGTGTCGTCATTCACTAAAGGCGCGATTTCTACACGCGTTATCATCTTAACGGCTCCCCCATCTTCCCCTGTCACTTGCAAAGGCAACACCTTACCAAGCAACGCTAAATAAGCCGCTGGACATTCCATAGCCTGCTTTTCCAAATAAGAGATCAAACCATCCTTGCCAATTTTATTCCCAGCATTCTCAGCAGCCTTAACCACTGCTTCTTTTAAAATGCGCGTCATCTTATTCGGAACGCCTTTGACACGCCCTTGACCTGCCTTTGGTGGTATACGCTTTTTAATCGGTTGTGGAGCCTGCTGTGTATTTTCTGATGTCATAAAATACGCCCTCCAAATAATAAAAAACCCCGCATTTGCGGGGATTCCAAACTGCACTGCCTCTCGTCTAGACAAAATACGCCTAAGTACAGCAATGTCATTAAATACGATTTGCTACACTTTGTCAACACTAAAATAACACATATTGATAACTTCAAAGGGAATCAGTTAGTGATAATTCCAATAAAACCAATTAAAGAGCAATAAACATGACAATCGTATTAATTATCTTATGTATTCTACTATTACTTCCATTTATTGGAATTATACTGGAAGCCTTATGTGCTATAATTGGTTACGGTATAGGTGCCGCTATGATTGGAGGTCTTATTTTTCTATTAATAATAGGAGCAAAGTTCTTAGGATTTATATATAGCTTGTATTTAATAATAGCGTTTCTGGTATTGATTACAATTTATAACCTCAAATCAAACGGAAACACATGGGGAGAAGCAATTTCATACAGCACTGCAGTATTTTTACCACTGCTTATCTTATGGTCTCTTACGTGGCTTCTCGGTTGGAATCCTGATATGATCGATATAGCATCAGTATTGATGCTAATAGCTGTAGTATGTTCTATTATTGCGATCCTAATCACATTCAATCCTCCGACGGAAGATATTAAAGTCTATTCTGGACTTATAGTTAAAATATATTGCGTAATATCTATATTTTTGGCAGGTCTTTGTTGGAGCAAAACGACGGCAATAATAACGGCAATAGTATCAGGAATAATATTAATTGGCTATTTCATTAGGGTTGCAATGATTGCATGTTCAGATAATGATAAACCTGATGAAGAAAAAGTCTCTAATAAAAATGCTTTCGAAGAGCATTAAGAGCAACGCGCAGTGAATTCACAAGGTGTGATAGCATTTGATCTTCTATAACGAGGTACTGTAGTGCTGCATGAAGATTATACTGTCTATAGAGGCATTGTGCTTCTTTTAGTGCCTCTTGCGTGTTTATAAACTGCTCTGTTGCAAATGCTACCCATTTATCTCTTGCCTTATCATCTGAAGATGACGGCATTTCGTCATAAATTGCATTAGGCAAGCCTTTTGCACAAAGGTAATCGTTTCTTATCTGTAGATACTGCTGGGCGGCATCATATTGCTCTTGTGTTATTACACCTTGCAAACAAAGTCGCCCTATATAAGTACCAGAAAGTGGATTTTTTGCCTCTTGTAGCGTTAAACCGAAGCGCTTTGCACGCATTTCTATTGCCAATTTATCAACGGCTTCACGCGGTGCTTTTGCACGTGATATACGTCCGTTTGGTTCTCTTACCTGCCCTTTTATTTTAGGGCGTCCCCTTTTTTTATTTTTTTTCACAGATAACCTCAGGCACCTGTTTAACGTTTTCCCAAATTTTCTCTGAGTTTGACCGTGTCTCTCCACCCAAAATCACTACAAATAACAGTAACACTACTGATATACCAAAGGCTGCTAATTTTTTCCAATCATCATCATCACGTATCATCCACACGAAGATAATGACCATCATTACAATTAGAAAGTCTGATGATATATTACAGAATGTCTCAATCTTATTATTATGTTGTAATGATTTTATCTCTTGCTCTGTAATAGTATAGTTATAAACTGGCTTAGATTTACAGATTGCACTAAAGGTATGGAGCGGCGGCTTATCAGACATTTAAATACCCTCTATTAAAAAGGAACACTGTCATTCATAACGGTATGGGGTGTATCAAGAAGTCTGTAAATGCTTCTGTCATAAGTTGATGACGGCTCTTGATTATCATCATTTTTGCCATCTAAAAGCTTTAACTCGCCTTTGTACTGAGGCAATATGACTTCTGTTACATACCGTTCAACACCGTTTTTATCTTGCCATTTACGAGTTTGTAGTCGCCCCTCGATATAAACTTTGCTACCTTTACTGAGATACTGAAGTGCTACTTTTGCCAAATGTGGATTAAACACCACAATGGAATGCCATTCAGTTTTGTCTACTTTCTTATTGGTTGCCTTGTCTATATAGCTCTCAGACGTTGCTATACGAAAATTGACCACCTCGATGCCAGATGACATTGTTTTGCTTTCTGGATTGGCACCTAAATGACCAATTAAAATCACTTTATTAAGCATTTGTTTTCTGTCCTTTAATGGAAAATAGTACTTAGAACAAAACAAACTCACAACTGATGATAGTATAACACATTATGGGGTGTAATTACAAACGAAATTTATTATAACCCACTGAATCTAAAGAATGAATCTCATTTTTATTTTACTTAACAGCTTGCGTTTTGATACGTTTTGTGCAATAAAGAGATGTTCTTTTATATTTCGATTGGTTATTTTAATCGTTTATTTAGATCGCTAGCTGTTTTGATCATAAAAGCCGTATCAATTCATTTTGACGCGGCTTTTTTGCTATAAAGCAGCCCCCCGCGCCGTCATTTACGCTGCTCTTTCAGTGATTACATCATTACTACAAACATCATCACGAAATGTTTTCTTTTCCTTAAGAGCGGCGTTGCCATAAATCTTAACATCTTTGTAAACAACCGCTTTTCCATAAACTCTTGCATTATCAAAAATATGAGCACCCTCATATATATAAGCAGACCCTGATACTTTTGCATTGCCATAAACAAAGCCACTCACATCAGCACTATGCCAAACCTTGGCATTGTCATAAATTTTTGCATTTACAGCAATAAAGGCTTTCCCATAAACCACGGCATTGTTACAAACTTGACCACAAATTTTTGCATCACCATAAACCTTGGCATTATCATTAACCACGCACTTGCCATAAACTACTCCCTTACCACGAACCCACATACTACCATTAACACTCGCATTATCAGAAACCTGTGCATTGCCATAAACATGGGTATCATGACCATAAACTTTAGCTTTTCCACTCACTATAGCATTACCATAAACTTTAGCATTTTGAGCAATAATGGCATCATTACGTATTTTTGCATTTTCAGAAACGACGGCATTCACAGCAACTATAGCATTATCATACACCCAGCAATTACCATCATGTGAGAGATTATCTTCACTTTCAATAAAGCCACCAAGATCACCAGCCTTGACATCATCGAAATCCCTTAAAGCTTTAATGCGATAAAAGTGTTTAGGTTGACGGGTTTCAGCATCTTTAACTTCTTTAATTTCGTCTGTAATTTCATATTTTTTAGATACATTTTTAGCGTTCATAGGTAACTCCTAATCTAATATTTAAACAAATTTTGAATGAAATGGTTATAAGGAGGCGCCCCCGCACCGCCGCTGCTGTCTTATGCTGCTTTTTCTAAAATATTATTCGAGTTATATATGACTTTATTGCCACTATAAACCTCACCTTCCCTATGAACAAAATCACACTCTCTTAATTTTGCCTTGCCTGAAACCTTCCCATAAATTTTTGAATAACCTGATATTTTTGCATTACCATAAATAATCCCATGAATTTCAGCATGCCCTTCAATAACAGCGTTCCCATGAACGTGTGCATTTTTATAAAGTTTTGAAAAGCCTAGAACCTTGGCATTACCATAAACTTTTACATCAGCATAAATGCAAGCATATCCAGAAAGCTTGGCATTACCAAAAATATGTGTATCATTAAAAACCCAAGCATTATAATGAACGTGCGCATTCCCATAAATTCTTGCACGAGGATAAATACGTGCAAAACCATAAACCTCAGCATTTCCATAAACAAAGCCACCTACAACCGCCTTGCCATAAACACGGGCGTTTTCATAAATACAAGCTTCCACATTAACATGAGCATAACCACTTACAACGGCATTATCGTAAACCCGTGCATTAGCATAAACCTTGGCTTTACCTCCGACCCAGCAATTGCCATGATGCGATAAATTGTATTCACTACCTATAAAGCCGCCGAGCTCCCCTTTTTTGACATCTCCAAAATCTCTTAATGCTCTAATTCTATGAAGTGTCTTAAAACCAACTTCAATTGTCTCGCCTGTAAATTCGTATTTTTTTGCAAACTCTCTCTTTTTAAAAGAGCCATTATCATCTGTAATAAAAAAGGAAGATTCTTGATTTTTAACTGTAGCTTTCATGCTAGTAATCCTAGTTATTTAGATTTGTTATTGACGCCCCTAAAAGGGCGCCGGGTGCTAACAAACACGGTAACTAGTCCGCCGTCACACTTTTCTCATAAAGAGTATTGTATGATGTGACCACACCCGACAAAATCGTTATATGCTAGAGACAGCATAAAAGAAAGCCAGTATTTTAAGAAATGGGAGAAACCTTTTCGTGGTTTACTCGCTAGTTATTAGTGTTGTTAAGCACTTATCAACCTTTTTAAACGAACCTTTCTTTAATGTCAATACGTATTTTTTATTTTTTCCACTTTTTTCATTTTGATACCTACATCATTGAATATCAAGTGCTTTTAAATTTTACTTTTGGTTTTTAGTATAAAAATGTAGTGCGTAAATGGACATGTTTATTAAACTGCGTGTATGCAACATGAGAAAGAATGAATAAATTAAAAAAAAGTACCAAATAACGATATCTAAATACCAAAATACAGTATAACTATTTGGAAAAATTAAAACGACAAGTGCTAAACTTATTAGCTTTAAGAGTCGGTGCATATACTGTTGTAAATCACGTGTTAATATCTTCCAACCTGTTGTATCATCATCTTTTTTATATTTTGGATTGTTCTGCAACTCAAAAGGAATATGAGAATTGCATAAAATTACAAAAATATTTGTTATTATTATCAAACCAAAAGATGCAAATATCAAAATACTTTGAATAAAGTAGGGATTTTTTTTAATTCCTAAAAAACATAAAAATATAAAAATTATAATACCAAACAAGGCTCTTAGCTGCTTATCTGTAAACATATTTATTTCCTGCGGTTTTTGATAATTTTTTGATCTCTTTATTGATCTCGTCTATAAGAGGTTCGTAATTGAGAACGCTTTGCGGAATACCACCCCCATAAACCCATGCTTTCACTTGCGCCTTGGTACTGTAATCAACTTTCTCAGGCATCTCATGATACTGACCACCGTCAAATTCTTCGTATTCTCTTGTGCCATCATCATATTCGTAAAGGTTATAAAAATACTCTGCTACCCCTAATCCCCATGGTGCATGACCGACCGCCGTTGCTACAAATCTTTTTTGCCCTTTCTGTTTACGTTTTTTTAAAAACATCTGGTTTAATATCCCCTATCTAAATCCATAACTTTACCAATGGGTTTATTTGCCTCAAAATGGACTGTACAGAAGCGTTTTTAATTTCAATGTGTTTTTATCATAAAATCTTTAAATCGCTCTGTACGGTGCCTTTCTGTCAATTTAAACGCATGTCTATTCTCAAAAGCATCAGCAAATTTCACTACTTTGCTGTTTTTTCGGATGCTTTTAAATACGATTTCATGACTGATGCTCCCGACAAAAGCTCTGCTTTCAAATTTCTGCAATACTCTGCAAGCTCTGCTCCTGTTGGCATAAAGGTTTTCGATAATCCTTTTGCTTTTCCGCATATGATATCCTTAACAGCCTGCTTTAGAGCGTATTCTGAAGCATCTGATAAGGCTATGCTGTAATTTAAAGCGATAACATTAGGGTCTATATTTGCCGGTATTTTTAGACCAGAAAGCAAATAAGCAACCGCCTCGATATGTTCAACCGTAACTTTCCGTGAAAGCAGTGCGTGTAAGCGATTACAGTCTTGCAAAACTTGCGATCTCTCCTCCAGCGTCAACGGCTTTCCATGCATAGAGGTTGGAGGGTACACACTCCGGTCCACTCTCTTGGCAAGTGCTTGCAAATGAACTGATAGCCTCTGTATCTCTGCTGCATTCTGATCCATAAGAATTGCTAGTGGTGATTGCTGCTTTGAGTGTACTGAAGCTTTGTGAAAGGCTGTTTGTGAAGTTATTTGTTGAGAGCTTATAGCGTTCGTTTGCATATCGTTTCTCCTGTTCTAATTTCTTGGCTAGCGTTCCATTCTGGTTAATAATCCAACCACACCAAGCACTTTGCCAATCGCGATTGTTTGCATTTCGACATGGGTTGGCTTTCCAATGAAGTTTAAATCTTTCGAATTCTAATAACGCCTCATCATGCGTTAAGCCTTTATCGATTGCGTATTGCAAATCGGGTTCAAAATCTTCTGGTACGCTTCCAAGTTCTTTTTTCCCCTTACTTCGCTTGGCTTTCTTAGGAACGCTTGTCTGCTCGTGAATGGGAGGTTGGTTGGTTTGCTCTGATTGGCTTTCAACATCACACTCGATTGGCTCGTCAACCAAATCGATTGTTTCTAAATCTTCA
This sequence comes from Bartonella sp. MR100HLJHH, assembly GCF_042194215.1. Classification (NCBI taxonomy): domain Bacteria; kingdom Pseudomonadati; phylum Pseudomonadota; class Alphaproteobacteria; order Hyphomicrobiales; family Bartonellaceae; genus Bartonella; species Bartonella sp. MR100HLJHH. The sequence continues at coordinate 6,598 of NZ_JBHIMR010000016.1, read as the reverse complement.
AAATCAATTTCTTTTTTTAATAAAACGTTAGTTTTATTTTTTTTATATATGTTAATGTTATTGTTAATGGCATTGCGTTCGCATTGCGCAACACTATGCGCATCGTATGCGCTCTGCATGCAATCCGCATATGCGTTTTCTTTTATATGATTATTGTCATTTTTACCTTTTGTTTTATGCCATCTAGAATGAGCTGCTTTTGTTGCTGCTTCTGATTTCTCTTTGCTATCATTTAATTCTAATTCAACATCTGGATTCCACAACCGACCATCTTCTAAACAAATGATATGTCCAGTTTCTAATAAAAGATCTAATGCCTTCTGAAATTTTTTTACTGAGCAGCCAGCCAATAAAGATAACACTTTAAAATTATTCGTAAGCGGCTCTCCTGTGCGAAGCATTTGAAAGCGCAACTTAACATATATGAAACCTTCAAAAGCTGGCAAATATGCAAGATCAAGTAGCCACTTGTCTGCAAAAAGCCTCGTCCATGGCAACTTAGTTGACATACTTCACCTCCCTTTCTTTATTATTATTGCAAGTGAAATTATCTAGCTCTTCTTCACTGAGACTGTTGAGTTCTTTTTCAACTTCTGAATTCCACAACCCACCATTGTCTAAACGTATGATGAATCCACCTTCAATCAAGGAATTCAAAGCTGTTTCAAACTCTTCTACTGGATAACCAACCCAAAAAGCTAATACCCTTAAGTCCTTTAAAATAGGCTCACCAGTATGGAGCATTAGAAGTCGCAACATGACATAGATACATTTCTCGGTCGGCGACAAACAACCAAGAGTAACAAGCCATCTGTCTGCAAAAAGCCTCGTCCATGGTAATTTACTGGACATACCCCAATTCCCTTTCTTTAACTAAATATAAAATTGCTAAAGCATCTGCTTCGTTGTCATCTTTCGGATTGTGCCCTTTTGCACGCACCGCCTTAATCATCTCTTCTTTCGACGCATTCCCCTTGCCTGTCGTCGCTTTCTTAATCGTACTTACTGGTATCCCCTCATACGGTATCTGATGCTGTTCACACCACGCCGTTAACGTTGCTAACAAACCACCGTAAACATGCGCTGCATCTGTACCAACATGCCGACGCACCTCTTCAAAATACACCGCGTCAATTTGACCTGCTGTCTGCTTTATTTCTGATAGCCATTGTTTAAAACGCAAGTAACGCATTCCACCGCCTTCAAAACGGCGCGATTGAAAATTCACGGTACCACTGAATATGTCACCACTTGCACCACGTATCGCCCACCCCGTCTTCGTACCTAGATCAAAACAAAGAATCGTGTTAATCACAGCGCCACTCCATACATAACGTGTTTTATAAGATTGTTTTTTTCCGAAAATGAAGGAAAGAAGGGTGTATAGGATATGGAAACAATACTTAAATGGATAAGTGCATTAGATACTACTGTCATTGCTATTCTTAATGGAATTTTCCTTTTTTGGTTTAGAAAACAAGACTTTAAAAAAATAGATGAACAAATAAAGCACCTTGAAAGCCAAGCTGAAACGGCAAAAAAACATCTCACCATCTTATGGCAAGAAAAAGAAACGCGAGACTTAGGTCCAAATCTAAAGGTTGTTATAGATGGGAAACCATACGCATATAGGAGCGGTAAAGATTTCTTTATTAGAGTAGATGTAATCATAAAAAATCCTACAAAATATTCAATAAAAATGAATAATTTTCAGATAGATAAAAAAAGTCCGTTTGCATTTGTTGAAGGTGGTTCTATAGATCATGTAATAGCTTTTACCCCTGAGAATGAAAAATACATGGGGTTTGAAAGCCCTTTTAGAGCAGACTTAAACTCTCAGGACATATGCGGCTATTTTAGTCTAAAAAGACATGAAAAAGCACTATTTACTCTCACAGTTCGCCACCTCAAACCAAATATCGAAACTGTACCAATCTTTATCATTGAACACACTTCATCAAATCACCCAGAAAGAGTGGTTCAAACTAAGTTTTGGCCTAGCTTTTTTCTATCTTTTGAAGAATAGAAAATGTTAGAAGGAGATAATTTTTGAATTATCTTTTCTTGCTCGTGTATTATTTTATCTTTTTCCATTATCTCATCTCTTAAATTTTGTGTCTTTTTATAGAAGTAATAAACGTGATAAAGTGCCACTACGTTACAAATTATTAATGTGATATATTTAGATAAATACTTAATTTCTTCTGGACTCATCCCTCTCTCCTCACTTACCCTTCTTCTTACTCTTCTTATTCTTATGAGCCGGCGCTTTTACTACTTCATCACGCGGCTTAAGCTCTTGTGTTAGTCTTTGAATTTCCGTATCACGTGATTGCACATCTGCTTCGAGTGCCTCTATCGTTTCACTTTTCCGTTTAAACTCTTCTCGGTACGCATCTATCTTTTGCTTAAGTTCTTCAATTTTCTCGTCACGTTCTTCAATTTCCGTATCACGTGATTGAATATCTGCTTTTAGTGTCATTACAACTTCACTTACATTTCTGAACGCCTTTTCATGCTCTTCAGTCTGTTGCTTAAATTTTTTTATTAGCTTGTCACGTTCTTTAATTTCCTCGTCGCGTTCTTCAATCTCTTGCTTCAGTTCTTCAATTTCCGCATCACGTGATTGCACATCTGCTTTTAGTGTCATTACAACTTCACTTACATTTCTGAACGCCTTTTCATGCTCTTCAGTCTGTTGCTTAAATTTTTTTATTAGCTTGTCACGTTCTTTAATTTCCTCGTCGCGTTCTTCAATCTCTTGCTTCAGTTCTTCAATTTCCGCATCACGTGATTGCACATCTGCTTTTAGTGTCATTACAACTTCACTTACATTTCTGAACGCCTTTTCATGCTCTTCAGTCTTTTGTTTCAGTTGTTTAATTTCCTCGTCACATTCTTCCATTTCCTCGTCACGCTCTTTAAGTGCTTTAACTTGGTTGCGATAATGCAATGCAATACGAAACATCACTCCGCTTAAGAGCAAAACTGAAACCACTGCTATCCATAAAATCTCATTCGAACTCATCTTTATCTCCTTAATGCTGCAAAGTCTCACCCGCGCTATCAACGCTGGAACTTTTGCAAATTTTCGTAATTGGGGGGTGTTGCTCTTGCATTAATCTCTGCAAGCGCTCGGGATAAAAAAAATCTTCTGGACGCAAATCTATCCCATGATCACGTGCGTAGGTTAATAACTGCGCTTGATAAATTGAAGGAAACAATCCATTAGAACCACCCTTCTCTTTAGAATAAGTGATACGATAAACAGCACCTTTACATTTCTTCAAAATACGCGAAACGTTAACAGCCCCCCCTAGATATTTTATTATAGTATACGCAGGTTCTTTTTTCATAAAGATAAAATTTCATATTTTATGAATTTTATCAAGATAAAATTTCATATTTTTTTTATTGATTTTTCATTTCATATGAAAGACTTTGTATTTTATGGAATCAGATCAGTTAAAGGTATGGCTTAATGCGCAATTAGCTAAAAATGGTCATGGTAGTAAGAAAATGCTAGCCAAGCATTTAGGAGTGTTACCATCTACCTTAACTAGTATGTTGCATGATTCAGGTACAAAAAGATCAATAAAAGCAAGTGAATTAATAGAAATTATTGATTTTTTTGGCGAAATCCCCCCTTTTCTAATCAAAGAATCTGAACAGTTTATTCAACTGTATTATCAAGCAAATCCCGAAGTTCAGAAAGCTGTTTTAACGATTCTTCAGAATTCTTGTTCTTCAGACAAAAAATAATAGCAGCCATCACTTTTTTATCTCCACAATTCCAAAGTTTTTCTAACATTAGTTTATCCATAATTAACCTACACTTTATTAAAATTTCATATTTTCTGAATTTTTATATTGACAATTTTCATAAATAATGAAATATAAGTTCCATATCTTAGAAAATAACTTTTGCCAATAGGCTCTATGGAGGCATTTGTGACAAAACCAGTGTTTATAAATTCTGATGAAATTCTCTTAGTGATGTGCGAAAATGAAGAGCAAAATCTCGCTAAATCTGGTCCTTTCTTAGAAGAAAGTGACATGATCAAATTTATCGACCAAGCCGATAATGCTGTCCAAATTTTGCGTATTGAACCAACGACTAATCGTTGCGAAGACATCTCTGAAGATATTGCCGAATTCTATCTTAAAGAATGTGAAGAGCAGTGTTTCAACGGAAACATTCCTCACGACTTTGTTACGCATAGTTCAGCATACGGTTTTTTTTTAGATGATATAAAACAGCGCGAATATGATGATGCAATGTATGGTTCTTACGAAAAACAACACCGTTTGCGTCCTTGTGATGTGCTTTAAAAGCTAAAGGCGTTTTTAAAAGACGCCTCCTTTTCAAAAAATTCACCACACAATGCAATGCCGTTCTTTTGCAAGAACGACAAAGGCAGAGTCTAACTTAAAGGAGTAAAATCATGGAAAAAAAATACGAACTTACTGATGAAACAATCGAAGTTGGGCGCAGAACGCTCCGCCGCATTCGTGCATTAAGGGATTTCGATGATGTCAAGGCTGGTGATCTTGGCGGCTATATCGAGAAAGAAGACAATCTAAGTCATGATGGCAATTGCTGGGTTGGGGGCTATGCCAAGGTTTATGATGATGCTAAGGTTTACGAAAATGCACAAGTTTACGGTTATGCCGAGGTTTACGGCAATTCTCGTATTTATGGCAAAGCAGAAGTTTTCGATGAACCATGCATTTACGGTCATGCAGAAGTTTACGGTGATGCATATATTTGCGGTGAACCGCACATTTTTGATAATGCAGAAGTTTATGGCAATGCACAAGTTTACGAAGAGCCACACATTTACGATAGGGCGCGTGTTTACGGCAATGCAGAAGTTTCCGGTGATGCGCATGTTTACGGTCATGCAAAAATTTATGGTGAAGCATGTGTATGTTGGGACGACTGGATTGATGGCGATAAAAGAATCTCAACTGGAGAAAAGACCAGATGAAAAAATACGAATTTACTGATGAAAAAATTGTGTTTGATGGAAGAACTCTTCACCGAATTAGAGCATTAAGAGACTTTGGATATGTCAAAAAAGGTGACCTAGGCGGTTTTATAGAAAAAGAGAGCAACTTAAGCCATAAGAGAGACTGTTGGATTTTTGGCAATGCACACGTTTACGGTGATGCCAAAGTTTATGATGATGCGCGGGTTTATGGGAATGCACGCGTTTATGGCAATGCACAAGTTTCTGATTATGCCGAAGTTGGTGGTGCTTATGTTGGAGATAATGCCAAGGTTTTTGACTATGCGCGGATTTATGGGAATTCTGTTATAGGGAAAAGTGTACACGTTTACGGAAATGCTAAAATTTACAATCAAGCATATATTTGCTGTCGTGTAAACATTGCTGGAAATTGTAAAATTAGTGGCTCCACCATAATCGAAGAACGTGAGAAATAGTAATCATGGAAAAAAAATATGAACTTACTGATGAAACAATTGAGTTTGATGGCAGAACTCTCCACCGCATACGTTCATTGAGAAGCTTCGGAAAAATCAAGAAAGGTGACCTAGGCGGCTTTATAGAAAGTGAGAGCAACTTAAGTCATGAAGGAGACTGTTGGGTTTATGATGATGCCATGGTTTATAGCGGTGCAAAAGTTTACAACAATGCCAAGGTATTTGATAACTCAAAAGTTTGTTATTTTGCAAATATTTATGAAAATGCAACAATTCATCATAACGCAAAAATATATGGTGGTCGTATTTTTGGAAAAGCACATGTTTACGAAAATGCAAGTGTTCATTGCAATGCAGAAGTGTATGGTAACGCACACATTTACGGAGATTCAGAGGTTCGTGGAGGCAGTATTATCACAACGAGCGAGAGAAGATAATTATTATGTATAGATATGAAATTAAACCTACTTTGTGTTCGCAGTTAGTTGTGAGAAATACCCACAATCCAGGTGAACTTTGTATAACGATCTCTGGAGATAAGGGCGAGCCCTATGTAGATACCATAATCTCTAAAGACAAAATAGATGCCTTCTTAAGTGAAGAGAATATCGTGCCAATGGAACTCATAGGATCGCAATGCTTTGCATTTTCATACGAATTCAGACCGTTTGCATGCACTAGATTTGAAATGATACCACCCAATTCAGATGAATCTTTCTTGTTGACGCTATATTCTGATCATTGTGCATATATAAAACGCATTCCAATTGATCGGATTGTACAACCTGTAAAGACAAAACTCTAACACCCCAAAACCAGTCTTTTAACACCAGCGTGATTCACGCCACGGGTGAATTGCGCGCAATGTAGGAAATCAAGATGACAAATTCTACTTTTTTAAAAGAAATGGCAGAAAAATATGGATTTTCTGCTGAAGAATTTCGAGCCACAATCATAAAAACTTGTATTGGAGATAAAAATGCTAGTGTCATCACTAATGCAGAATTTGCCGTTTTTCTTTTTGTTGCCAATACTTATGGACTTAACCCTTTAACAAAAGAAATCTATGCATTCCCTAAAAAAGGCGGCGGCATCATACCCGTTGTTTCTATCGACGGTTGGATAAAGATCATCAAATCAAATCCTGAC
>NZ_JBHIMR010000015.1:0-27045 GCF_042194215.1 Bartonella sp. MR100HLJHH | reverse complement strand
AGGAATGCGAGTTTCCATGTTTTATCTCCTTGAATATGCTGGAGATACAATGTCTTTTTGCCAATTATGTTCCAAAAGTGAATAGATATGCGCCAAAAAGGACAGAAAACATCGAAAACAGGACGGTGATCATTACTTAAAATTCTAGAGTCTTTATTTTATTATTTCATTTTTTTGTAAAAACAGCGCGTCTTCTAAAATTTTAGTTTTTTTATATTGCACTTATGATTAAAAGAATGCCTCAATTATTCAAAATAAATATCAAAAGTATTCAATTCAAAAAGCTATGAGAGATAAAAGAGAAGGAAGAAACATTAGTGTTCTAAGCTGTTTTTCCTTCTCTTATTGCTCTATATCAAAACGATGCTCGAAAAATTATTTCAATCTTTTAAGTAAAAGCTCCCAACACCAAGAAGGCAGATTCAAAATTTTTGAGGCAATGTCTGACAATTTTAAGATTATATCCAAAATTGACTTTTTTGTTGTGTTTTCAGTTTTGGGATGAGATGCAATATGCACATGTTCTGATGGACTATTTTGTATGAAGGTACCGTAATTTATAATGTTCATTTGAATCGGTGTATTAGAAGGGTTATGCACTGTTATTGGTGTATAGTCGCTAAAGATTTCTTCTTTTATGTTTTTTATATCCTTTGTTTCAAATATATCTTTATACAAACTGTTTTTGCATTTTTCCAACATGGTGTTGCTGAAAATACAGACATTCATTATTTTTCCCATGAGTGTTTTTATTTTATGGATAAAACTTTCGACATAGCTTGTGAATGGATTTTTCAAAGCCATTTTAATATCGTTACTGATGCTGATTATTTTGTCGAGCGCTTTTTTTACTGAGGAGTCCAAAATATCTTTGATATTTGAAAAGTCATGCTCATCAAGTTTGTTGATCATATCATAAGACCATCCCGAAAGACAGGCAATCATTTCTATTGTTTGCTTGATCCCTTCCTTTTTGCTTATTTCTCTTAAGTCTTTAACTTTTGCACGTCGTAAACTAATCTCTGTATATGTTTTTTCTTCAACTGTAAGGGGTATCAGTAATGGGACGCGTGTTATTTCTATTATGCACATTCACAGCTCTTATGAGTCAATTAAATAAAAATATATTAAATTACAGTATTATATTTATCAATATGTTATACAGTTTTTTTAATTTTTTATCTTAATTAAAAAGTTTCATGCAATGAGCAAAGTATATTTGTTTTTTTGCAGGGGTGTCATTATACTCTATGAGCTGATAGACCTAAATTCTTTACAATAAAGGTTTATGTTGATAGGCTTTTCAAGCTATTGTTGTGTTAGAAGTGGGCTTTGTACGGTCGTAATTTTGGAGTAGAGCCGTCAATAGACCGTTTTTCTTCCTTGAATTTTGTAGATTCATTTCACTCGATATTGTATGAGAATACCATTGTTGTCGCGGAGAAGGTATGTAATATCAGTGCATTTTATCTATGATGTTTCTGAAAAAGGTTGATGTGTGTTATAGCAAGATGTGTGTACAGGAAAGCTTATTTAGGGAATAACTTTTTGTCCCATGAAGTCCGTAAAACAAAACGCTGTCTATAAGAAAAATAATATTTTTACAAAGTAAAATAATAACACTTTTAATAATTATTATTTGTATGTATAAGCATAAAATATAATTATATTTGTTATATTTAATTAAATACTATTTAATCTCTAACTAAAAGTGTGATTTTCTTTATGATTCATAAATATACATTACCATTCATTATACTTATTGTATGTTTATCGACGGGGGGATTGATTTCTACCGACATTTTTTTACCAGCACTGGGAGAGATGCGTCAATATTATCAAGTGACACAATCTCAAATTCAGAGTGCAGTGGCAGTTTTTTTGTTGGCATTGGCACTTGGACAGCTCATTTATGGGCCGCTGAGTGATAATTTTGGGCGTAAAAAAACACTTCTATTGGGCTTATTCTTGTGGTTATTTACAACATTTGGTGCGATTTATACGGTTCATATTCACGCTTTTCTTGTGTTACGTTTTTTGCAAGGTCTTGGTGCTTGTGCGGGACTTGTCTTAAGTCGTGCAATTATCAATGATTTGTTAGATAAAAAAGCAGCCGGAAAACTTTATTTGATTGTTTTCCCTTTTATTGGAATGTCACCAGCACTTGCACCTTTCATTGGTGGACTTTTGATACAAGCTTTTCATTGGCAGGCAACTTTTATCTTTTTAAGCTTTTTTATATTTTTGACCATTTTGCTGTGTTGTTTTGTGCTAACGGAAACTCTGCCCCCTCAAAAACGGCAGCATTTTTCCCCTGTAGGATTGATGAAGGCATATTTAGGCGTTTTTAGAAATAAACAATTTATTTTTTATGCACTTATTCCGTGTTTTTCTTACATAGCTTATTTTGCTTATATTGTGGAATCGCCTTTTTTACTCACGACTTTGGGTCTATCACCAATACACATTAGTTATAGCTACATTGGTGTCTCATTGCCCTATATTTTGGGAAATCTTTTGGCGCGATGGTTTTTTGAACGCGAGTCTATGGAAAAGACTGTCTGTCGAGGATACATTATTTTTGTTATAGGAGGCGTGCTCTTTGCTGTGCAAATGTATCTAAGCCCATGGCCCCTTGTGACAAGTTTTTTGGCTATTGCTGTTCTGACTTTTGGTAATGGTTTTTTATTGCCGTTAGGAACAGCGTTGGCTATTTCATCGCATCCGAAAGCTGCGGGAGCGGCTTCTGGTGTTATGGGATCTTTGCAATTAGGAAGTGCGGCGCTAAGTGCAGCGGTTATCGGAAAAATCTCTGGTCATAGCCCACGGGCTATGGCCACTTTGTTAGCTGTGTGTTGTATGATTGGTTTTATCATTTATATTCAAAAAGCGCGTCATTTTATGACCTCAGAAATGAGCTGAGTGAAATGATAAAAAGAAAGCATTATGCGGAAATGCTTTTGATGTTTTACACAAATGGGGCACCTGTACATTAGATGAATTTTTTTTTATTAAGTTGTTGGATTGAATGGGTTTAAAATTTGTTACAAGCTTAGTTTGAGTTTAACAAATCGATTATGATGGGGGGGAGTATGAGCCTAGAGTTTCAACATATTTTCATTATATTGGGTGGGAAAAGTTTTGGCTCTAATGCATGTTTTAAAATAAGGGGAGGAATTGATCAATGAGCCTTCCTATTATTATTCTTTCTCCTGTAATGCCAATTTGGGATGGTGGTGTTTTTTGTTCTCCATTGACAAAGCTATGCTTATCAAAAGGATTCCCTGTCACTCTGCTGGATACGCTTTCTCTTTTTCCTAAGAGTTCTCATGTTCTCAATCATTCTGCTGTAGATATTTTATCTTTTATAGAAGAAAAACTTAAAAGCTATTTTAAAGAGCCCGCAGTGCTTGTGGGATTTTCTATGGCTGGAATGTTGGTACAAATATTGGCAGCACGGCTTCCCAATGTTCAAGCTGTGCTTGCTGTGAATGCACCTGGCTATCTTGATAAGGTTTTGCAACGGCGCCTTGGAGATATTCTTGTTTACTTAGAAAATAATGATTTATCAGGAGCTTTGGAAATACTCAATGGTTTTATGCATCCTTCTGGCATTATGAAAAAAAGAGTTTTATTGGAGGCTCCTGATCAACAAAAAAGCGTGGCAATTGAACGCATGACAAGAGGCTTTAAACTCTTATTGGCGATGGATGCTAGAGATGAAATAGTTAAGTATAAGGGGAAGTTTTTAGCTTTAGTGGGAGAAAAGTCACAACTTGCAACGGTAGATAATCAGACGAAAAGTCCTTGTTTCAATCATGAATATAAGATCATCTCTGGTGCTGGTACGCGTTTGTGGGAGGATAATCCTGTTATGACGGATACAGTCATTGATGAATGGATGGAGGGATTATGAAAAAGAAAGTTCTTGTATTACCTGGTGATGGGATAGGACCAGAGGTTTGTGATGCTGCGCTGATGGTCTTAGAGCAATTTCAATTGCCAATTGAGTTTACTTATGGTGATATTGGTTTTGAATGTTGGAAACAGGAAGGAGATCCTGTCCCTCAAGCAACTTGGCAAAAAATTACTCAGAGTGATGCGATTTTACTTGGAGCTGTGACCAGTAAAGGAAAAGAAGCGGCTTTAAAAGAACTTGAACCGCATTTAAAAGAGCAAAACCTTGCCTATGTTTCTCCTGTACTTCAGCTTCGCCAAAAATTAGGGTTGTTTGCAAATATACGCCCTATAAGATACATCTTTGGTCCGAAAAAACCTTTTCATTTTTATGTTATCAGAGAAAATAGTGAAGGTCTTTATGCTGGATTGGATTTTCGGGGTATCACTCCTGAAGCAGCCGCTTGGTTAAGACATCCCAATTTGACAAAATATGGGCTTGAGGAAGCTGCGTGGACAGTCCGTTTGCAGACACGCTTTGGTTTAGAGCGGTTATTTGAATACGCTTTTTCTTATGCAAGAAAATATGGCATGAGGCGAGTTACTTTTGCTGATAAGCCCAATGTTATGCGAGAAAGTGGACAATTTTCGCGAGAAATTTTTGAGAAAATTGCGCAAAACTATCCGGAAATTGAAGCAGATATTCATAATGTTGATGCAGTTGCTTTGTGGATTGTAACGAAGCCAGAGCAGTTTGGCGTGATTGTTGCTGAAAATATGTTTGGCAATATTCTCTCTGATCTTGGCTCTGGAGTAATGGGAGGATTGGGGCTTGCACCTAGTGCAAATGTGGGGAGCGAGATTGCTTATTTTGAACCTGTTCATGGAAGCGCACTACGTATTGCTGGACAAAATAAAGCAAATCCTTCTGCGATGCTTTATACCACGGCTTTACTCTTAGAACATTTAGGCTTTAAAGATGCAGCAAAACAACTGTCTGAGAGTGTTGATCAGGTTATTCGTGCTGGAAAAACTGTATCTTACGATCTAGGAGGTGTAGCCTCTACCCGTCAAATGGCTGAAGCTGTTCGCAATTCTCTCATGAAACCTGTCTCTATTTGTCATGCGGCAATTATTACTATTGGTGATGAACTCCTTTCAGGACAATATTTGAATACGAATTTACAAGATCTAAGCCAAAGCTTAAACAAGAGAAATATTCAAGTCACACGTCATTTTGTTTGTGCTGATCAATTACAGCAAATCAGTGAAACTGTTGTTTCTTGTCTTGGACAAGAAGATCTTATCATTATCAGTGGGGGATTGGGACCAACATCAGATGACATAACACGTGATGCGGTTGCAAAAGCCGTGCAGCAGCCTTTGGTACATCATGAAGATGTTTGGCAAACAATAAAAGGTCAATTACAACGATTAGGGATTACGGCGGATAAGAGTAATGCGCGTCAAGCATTGTTTCCTGAGACAGCAACCGTGCTTGATAATCCTACGGGTACAGCACCAGGGTTTTATCTCTCTTGCGATGGAAGTACGCTTGTTGTTTTGCCTGGTCCACCATCACAGGCTCTTGCGCTTTTAGAGAATTATTTAGAACACAATGAGAAGAAATATTCTTCTGTATCGCGTGCGAGGTATGCATGGACTTTGATTGGAATTGATGAAAGTACCATTGCGCAGTGGGTTGATTGTCATCTTGAAAATGAGCCATTTGAACGGCATTTTTTATGGAAAAGTCCCTATGTTCTTGTGCAGCTGATTGGTCAATCAGAAGCGCCCTTGGAACAACATTTCGTGGAAGAATTTGAAAATCATTTTCACCCCTATTTGGTTGGTGCAGAAGTGACTACTACTTGTAAACAATTAGCGATGCATGCAGAGGTTCATTGGTCTTCCAATGATCCGCAGCTTTTAAAATATTTTCAACCCATAGAAAAAAGTACAAAAAATATTCCAAATCTTGAGGTTGAAGTGAGCCTATCACCTTCTATCGAGACATTAGAAAATCAAGAAGAAAGCCTTGGACATGCCACGATGACTATACGGATGAAAGGTTATGACGATGATCGTGTAACTTTTCCCTATACGCGACCACTTTTAGGTGTCGTCTTACAAGAATATGCAGCTTGGTTGGTTTTAAAAAGATATTTGCAAACTGAGAAAAGCAAATGAACCTCTATGGGGACGTAAAAATATTGCTCAAATTATTGAACGTTCTATTATAAGAAGTATTTTTATCCTTTTCTTAGGTGGTTTTTATCTATAGATTAATTTTTCTTTTGATGTGTAATTAAATGACTTTGATTGATTCAAGATTAAGAAAAACTTTACTATATTAGGCTCGCTGCATTCAATATTTATAAATGATTAATTATTATTATAAATCAATATGTTATCTTTAATAGAGCCTATGACAAGGAATCCAGGGGCTTCGTGTGCCTCAAGCGTTGTAAATAATTAAGATTCTTTGTAAATCAAAAAGTGATGTTGTGAAAAGACAAGAAGTCGTGTCATTTACAGGAAAGCTTTGCAAATTTTATTGAAAAATACGTCCAGTTTATTGGAATATGTGCCATTCAGTTATCTGATAATAAATTGTTGTAAAGAGCTCATAAAATTTTTCCTATAAGTTTTGTGTGATTGCGCGATAGTTGGGAGTTCGCTTCCGAGGGGCGATATTTTTCAATTTGATAACAGGAAAAACTATTTTTTCTGTAAGACGTGAAAATTTAAGGAGTGATCATTTTATGCTTTTGTTTTTCTTTTGATTGGTAATTTTTAGGAATTTGTTTGAGGAAAATATTTAATGCGGTGTGTTGGTGAATGTGGTTAAAAACATTTTACGCGTGTGTGTGGGAAAAATAAAAATGTGTCTTAATTGTTGATAAGAGTGTCAATGTTTTTGATGAACAAATTTTAGGCGTAATTCTTAATATCTAGATAGGAAGTTCGTTGCAAATTTTTTAACAATTTGTGTCCTATTTGTTGTGGTGCGCAGTGGTCTTTTTAAGCAAAAAAGAAAGGGCTTTTATGTATCAGATTGATTACAACAGTTATCGTTCTGTCAAGAGTTTTAATCGTCGCGTTCGTTTTCTCGTCATGCATTATACGGCTCTTGATTTTAAATCCTCGGTTATGGCGCTTACAGGAGAAAAGGTTAGTGCACACTATCTTGTTCCTGATCCTTCAGAGCAGACATATCGTGAGGCAGGCTTTACGGACATGCGTATTTTTAATCTGGTCGATGAAAATGAGCGTGCTTGGCATGCGGGTGTGAGTTCATGGACTGGGCATAGTCATCTCAATGATGCATCTATCGGGATTGAAATCGTTAATTTAGCGACTGGTCATTCTGAGTCTCCAGAAGAGACAGTTGATTTTATGGCTTATCATGATGAGGGGAGTATATTTCCTCCTTATAATCCAATACAAATTGATGCCGTTAAGGAGCTTGCATTGAATATTCTTCAACGGTATCCCGATATTATGCCAACTGATGTTGTGGGACATAGTGATATTGCCATTGGAAGGAAAAGTGATCCAGGAGCAGCTTTTCCATGGAGAGAACTTTATAGGGCAGGTATAGGAGCATGGTATGATGATGAACTAAAAAGTCATTATCAAGAGCAATTCTCTAAGAATTTTCCATCCAAAGAAGATGTTTTGGCGAAGCTAAAATGTTATGGATATGACATTTCTGCTGCGTGTACCCAAACAGGATACAAAGATTTGATCCGAGCATTTCAACTTCATTTTCGTCAAGAAAATTGTGATGGGATTCTAGATGTTGAAACAGCAGCAATTCTTTATGCATTGGTTGATAAGTATTTTCCGTGAATTCAATGCTTTTTAATTGAAAATATGATTACGTGTAAGCCTTTTTCTTATCAAGAGAGGCTTCTTTTTGCCAATGGGCTTTATGTAAAAAAGAGCATTAATCGTGTAAAAAATCCCATGTACGGTATAAGGCGTTTTATGGAAACATAACTCTACAGAAAGCTCTGTGATTTGCAGAGATTAAATTTTACTGTTTCTTTGTCTTATATTTTTCTTCCTTTAAAAACGAGTAAAGTCAAGATGTTGCGTATATGATGGCATGTTCCTTACGCAAGATAAAACGCTTCAATCAAAATGGTCTTGTATTGTATATTTACATGCTTGTTTTAAAGAAATGTCTTTTAGTCTGTATCACAACACATATTTTACAGCGACGTTCATAAAGAATATAATCTAAAATCCTCTATGAAGTGTATTCTCATTTTTATGCTTAATAAAAGTGCCTAGCACCATTATATACTTTGCCAGATCTCAATGTTACTACAGCCCTTGGAACTTAAAACGATGCATAAAAGGATTTTCTTTACTTGTTTTTTTCACATGGCTCTCTCCATTTGTCATGTACAAGTGAATGGTTTTGGTTAATTCAACATGCAAAATAATAGATTATCATTATAAATCAATGTGATGCAGATTCAAAAAAAGGTGGGTCGTTTACAGATTGCTACTGATAGGAGTCTCTATTCTTTAGAAGGGGAAGAGGTCAATTCATTTTTTGAAGACATATCTATTTTCTCTTTTATTGCTTTGGAGGATATTTTCATCGTTTTGACAACATGTTTCTTGATGATTAAGTTTTTTAATGCGAGGCAGTGTTGTAAAATGTTGTGTTTTAGGATGTTAATAGAAGACACATTCATGCATATAAAAAACACAATGATGTCTTGTTTTTTCAATATTTTATCTGTTCAGTGTAGAATTTATCTGAGAAGATCATGAGCTGAATTAACAAAGGTGAAAAGTAAATTACCAAGAAAGACCAATTTGGTAATAAAGCAAAGGTATTTGTTCACCTTTAAAGGGCACGCAAGAGATTGTTTGAATTGATGTGTAAGCACCGCCTACGCAGTGTTCTTATCAAGCACATTAGGTTAATTTTCTGAGAATATTTTTGTGAAAGTCAGTAATTTTTGTCAAAAAGACAAGAAAATAAGTATCAAGAAAGATGCTCATGATGTTTGATTGCAAAAATAAAAACTGGCAACTTATGTTGCCAGTTTTTAAAATCTTTAGCTTAAATAGGATTAGAATGAACGCTGTAAACGGATCATACCTTGAAAAGCACTTTTTTTATTGAATAAATGTTTTTCATCATTATTTTTATCCGTCACAATGCGATCATCATTCCAATTAACATAGGTTAATTCAGGTGTAATTACAAATCCTGGAACCAGCGTATATGCAATATTTACAGAAGTTGCAAAAGTTTTTACAGCACTATAAGAAACCTGTGCATTTAAATTTGCCTTTGGAGTGAGTTTGTAAGTGGCACCTGCCCAAGCAGCCCATTTACCGCCCCAGTTTGCATAAATCGTTGTGCTTTTTCGTGATAACTCATCATTTTCATTTACTGTGTAGTAATCAAGGCCATTTTTATAACCAGCCATTACCCATAGATTGAAACGATCATTGATATTGAAATCTGCACGTACTTTTCCAGCCCACTTTTTGTAGTAAGTATCATATGCTGCAACCGCTGAAAAACCACCCCATTTTTGCATAAACTTTATACCCAAAACCACATTCGGGGTGTAATTTTTAATTGCTTTACTTGGAAGAGGAGTATCCTTCGTGATAGAAACAAGCTTATCATCTTTATCAATATAGTATCCTGTTGTTCCAGGAAGAGAATCTGAATTATTGCCTAATTCAGCTCCGATAATAGCAGAAAAGCCGGAGTCACCATTAAAGGTGTAGGAAATAAAATTGGTGCGTGTTGTGCCGGCAGGTGCTATGCTATCATCATTGAGAACATTTCCATAATCACCAGTCCAGCTGTTGAAAATTGTGTCATCAAGACCTACGCGAAAACCACCCAGTTCAATGTAAGCGGCTGAAAGCCTTGCACCAGCGCTGTCTCTACCATCACCCCAGCTTGAGAAAATTCTTGCATATGAACGGAGTGTTCCCATTTCTGTTTCAGAAGCTGCTTGAAAAACAAGGGTGAGCCGTGATGATGCGCCATAGGTTTTTCTTTTGTCTCTAAGTTCAGTTTCGCTTGTTGCATCGATATTATCACCGCCTATAAAATCAGCACGAACATTTCCTGATAAACGTATGCAGGTATCTGTTCCAGGGATATAAAAATATCCTTTTCCGTAGGCATCACAAACGCGAATATATTCTACAGGTTCGGGTTCGGCGATAACTGTTGAAGCAGCATGTACTCCAGAAATTGCTAAAAAAGCTGCTGTAGAGCTTAAAAAGAGGGATTTAATATTCATATAAGATCTCCGAGGTCCGTTTAATCTTCTTCTAAAGAGTATCATTCACCTAACGCATTAAGGACAAAGACATAAATAAAATACGCGGCACTTGTTACCTTAGCTATACTAATCTTTTTAGAGTTTCAAATATGAAATTACCTTTTTGTAATGTATACATGTACTATTCGAGATAATGTGGTAAAAAAGACACAATTTTTGTTTTGTTAACTTTTTATCCCTATGGGCTCAATAGGAGAAAAATTTCAGATATTTGGGAAAAAAGTCGAAAATGTCTTGAACTTTCTGTTGATACCATTTATGCCTCTCTGTTGGAGAGGTGGCCGAGTGGTCGAAGGCGCTCCCCTGCTAAGGGAGTAGGGCTCAAAAGGCTCTCGAGAGTTCGAATCTCTTCCTCTCCGCCATCTATTATTATATCTTCGCCATCTATTATTATAAAAGTAGTCGATTGTGTGTGGGAATTTTATTTTCAGTAATTTGTGCCCATTTGCTTTTCTACTAATCCCAATTTTGTGAAGCTTTTTAATTGCTTTTCTTGCTAGACGTTTTCTATCGGCTGTTTTGGTATAGAGTGGTGCTATTTTATCTTTCTTCCATCTAAATTTATTTGCGAAATTGTAATACCTGCGTTAGCAGCGCGTGTGGTTGCTCATTTTCTTAATTCCTGTGTTTATTTTTTATTTTATGTTTCATGAAACAAGTTACAAAAACTTTTTTTCTAATGGCGTAAACTAAAGCAAAACCAATGGGGGATGTTTTAAGCGCAATATGTTTTACGTAAATCGCTATGCCAATTTATATTAAAGGAAATATGATCAGTTGTGGAAAAAAATATCCCGAGAAAGATGGGTTTGTTTCAAAAGTTCTCATGCTTTTGTTGATAAAGGAAAGCGAATCTCTGTTGTAGCATCACATTGACGTTGCATATTTTTTAGCTAAGGATTGCTTATTTATTTTTATGGACATAGGGAGCAGCACGAACATTTGTAAGAATAAGCGGCCGTAAAGCTAGATATGTTACGGATTTTGTTCCAAAAAGTGTTTTTGACTTCTCTATATCGTTCCAATTGTTTGGTGGCACATTTATTATCTTATGACGTTGTTTTGCTAAGCTTTTGCTTTATCCGTTATGTCAGCTTTTATATATCAAATAGGGGAGAAAATATTGTATATATTTGCTAGCGAGTCATTTCTAAAAACGGAAGAATCTTTTTAATTTTGAAAAAATATAAAAGCGAAAAAGGTGGAAATGAGCTCCCATTTTTATCATCATCTTATTAATTCAGTTTTATAATTTTCATAAATCTCTATGGCAGTGTCTTTTAAATAATGAAGATTATGTGTCTTACGTTTTTGTTTATCCCGTTGGGATTATGCCTCTCATATAAAAAGAATATTCTAAACACAAATATACTTGTGTTGCCAATTTGTGCACTTGTGTTAAAGAGATATCTCTTAATGTGTATAGGCCTATTTTGCGACGGCACCTCTTAAATGGTATAAAATGCAAAAGTTTCTGTGAGGCATATAAAGTCTTATAGAGCCACACCATTTGTATACTTATGAAGATGCCACGAGGCATATTATACACCTGCTTCCATGTTGTGATAGACTTTGATTATGGGAGTTCATCAGAGGCATTTTTCTTTTCTAAATTGTTTTTATTTATACAGCTTTCTCCACGTATGATGTGCAAGCAATGATTTTGATTGTTTCAACCATAAAAACAGATTTTAAAAGAAAGGATCTTACAATATTCGAGTTTGCTATATTATGATTATAAATCAACATATTGCTTTATAATTTCATTGTATGTTGAAAGTTGGATGTGGCAATGCTCTCAAAAACGTATAGATCTCTTTTAGAAGAAAACATTGTGGGTGATAATTTTAAAAATTTTCCTCTCATAGAGACTTGTGAGAGTGTTTCATCCATCTCATGACAACCAAACCACACATGAAAAAAGTAATGGTCGGTAATATTAGGTAGTAAGATGGAGAAACTTTTGCAGGAAGAAAAGAAATAATACTTAATACTGTAATTGAAAATATTCTTCCGCTAAAAGATACAGCACCAACAATACCGGAAATATGCTGCGTTTGTTTTTGGTTAAGTTCTGAGAAAAATAAGCTTTTGGCCCCTATCGGTACAGTGCAAATAAATCCATGGATTAAAGAGAAGGCGATGACTGATGCAGCAGTTTGATGGCTATGAACTGAAAAATAGAGCGCTATGCACATCAGCGCAGAAAAGAAGGAAAAATATTTTATAGAATTCTTATATTTTTTATCAAAAACATGATACTTAGACATCAGTAAATTTGAAAAATATTGTGCTGAAAAGGCTCCAATATGGCAGCACATCAAGACGAGCATTTGCGAACCGTTGAGGTGATTAATTTTCCCCCCTGAAAGTATTATCGGTTGCCAGAAATGATAAATAATTTGAATACCAGCGCTAAAAAGGCACATGAGGAAAATAAACCATGCGCCTCCTACTGTATTTTGAAAGATCCAAAGCGTTTCCTTGGCATTGTGCAAGATTGTTTTTGTTTTGGATGTTTCAATTGTCGTTTTCTTTTCTTCAGGAACAATAAGGAATATCAAAAAAATAAATCCCATCATGAGGCATGAGATGATATATCCCATAAAATATTGTCCAGAGTAATAGATCGTTCCAATTCCTATAATCCCACTGAGAATACTTCCGAAAGAGTTAACTTGGTGGTAGAGATGAGCATAATGCGAAAAGTGATCCTGTTTATCGCCTAGAGAATGGTAAATCCATCCGTCAATGGCGCTGACAATGATGCAAATGCTCGCTGCATAGAGAATTTGCGCAATAATAAGTGCCGTCATATTGGGAGCTTGAAGGCATAGAAGATAAAATATTCCTGTCATAAAGACCCCAGCCATAACGGAATATTTACGTCGATATCTGTCAGATAAAACAGCGCAGGGAAAATCAAGCAGCAGGATGGTGGTGGAAAAGACAACCTGAAGCAGAGCTAATTGCGCCAGACTAACTCCCATGGACATTAAAAAAATAGCATGGTAAACGCCGATCAGCATGCGGACAGCATTATAGGATCCATAGTTGAGAGCAAGGGTGCGAGGTCTGTTCATTGTGTTGTTCCACAAACCTTACAGTGAGGATTTTTCTTTAGAGAACGCTCTTCTGTGAAAAGTTGGCTGCTCCATATCCCCACACGGCGATCAGTGGAAAGAAGGCTTCCATAACCACCCAAAAATTTAAGAGCATCATTAGCACACATGGCAGCTGAAAGTGCATTAACAGGGGGAAATGTAGCAACTTTGAAGTTATTATTAACCATAATACAAGCTTCATAAATAAGGTGATCACTTTTTGCCGGAAGATTGCCTATAGACGAGCTACATGCGTAACAACCAGTTTTCTTAAGTATGTAAAATGGACCAAAGACAGCTATATCATTAACATAACCGGAATTTATATAGGCTTGTTTATTTTTCACACACCATTCATTGATCCATAGGCCTAGCTGAACAGGTGAATCAGCAGAAATGATCCATAAATCAGCTTTGGGTAATTTGTTGATATCCTCTTTTTCAGTAATCAACATTTGTAATTCATGAACTTCAATTTGGCTGTTTCTCCGCATCAGCTCACGTTTAAGAACTGTTGTTTTCGGAAGACCGATATCTTCTTCAGTAAAAAGAATTTGTCTGGTAAGGTTGGTCATCTCGATCACATCATTGTCAACAAGAGTCAATTTTCTAACGCCAGAGGATGCAAGCATTGCTGATACATGATTACCAATCCCACCACCCCCTAAAATGACGACACTTTTTTGCAAAAGAGTATGCTGAACAGAGGTTGGATGCATACCATAACATTTGATAATGGAGATGACTTCTGGAATACCGATTATTGAGGATATTGTCTGATGTTTCAGCTTTGACAAGAAAATGGTTAGAAACAAGAAAATCAAACGCACGGTCAAAATTTTCTTTTAACATGATTAATGATAGTGAATTGTAAACTTCATCTACTGTCTTTTTTTTGATCCATTGTGCCGCAATAAGCACTAAGTTCTCCCAAAAATTTTTATCATTGATAATAAACTGGTTTGAACCTGCACCAAAAATAGCATCCTCTTCACGAACAACAACACGTGTGTATTTTCCTAAAATATATTGTTGTTTCATTTCTCCTCCCCACTTGTAGAGTAAACCAACTTTTCCCTGAAAAATAATTTCAGGTAAATTTCTTTAGTTATTACTTATATTCTGTATGATCCATGATTTCCTCCTCGTTATTGATGTTTTCATTATTCACCACATTACATGGGAGGAGGATCCTATATAAAATATTATTATTGTAAATACATTTTTATGATGTAAAGTAAATATTCCTACATCAAATATTAATGAGCGTACATTGAGAAAAGAACGCATCTCATCAGTTTAAAACTCTATGATCTTTATTAACTTAAAAGTAATAGCATAAAATATAATATAAAAAATGAATAAATTTGAATTTATGTAAAAACACAAACTTTTTTATTGCTGCTACGGATAAAACAAACAAATCTATATTATAAAGTAGTTGATCACTACATTGATTGTGGTTATCCGTTTTGTATACGCATCATTTTATAATTGTTAGTATATTTATTAATCAAAATGTTATTTTTGAAGTAATTATAATATCCTATTAAAATATTTTAAAGTCACCTATAAAGTGATTAAATTGCTCCTATAGAGATATAAAGCTAGACAGAAAAATCTATGACTATTTTATTGAATAAATTAGTTTTTATAGCTTTATTTTGTTTGTTGAGTATTTAATTTGTGTACAATTTATCCCTTTTTATTTTTATCATAGATTATTCTAAATAGATTTAATAAATTTCATTATTAATTTTTCAATACAAATTTAATTGTTTATTTTAATTTATTGCATACGAGCAAATAAAAAATGTTTACAAAAAAAGTTCTGTTGAGGGAAGGCTTATTGCTTATCATATTTTTGCTAATATATCTTTTATCTACCTCGCATGGCTATACGGGTATAGATAAATTATTTTGTTCCCAAGTTGTTAAGGAACGTGATGATGCGGTTCAGAAGTTGGATTCAGCAAAGTTTGAAAAAGACAATGCGGAGAGAGGATGGAACGATACAATGCAAATATTGGGGGTGTCGGTAGAGGACTTGAAGAGAATAGCTTTTGAACAGCAGGCACTCTATTTTGCATTGCTGAAAAATATGCCAAATAACAAGCAATTGACTTATAAATATGAAATAACGCAAAAGCGGAATGCTGCAATTTTTGAACGGCTCGAGAAGGTTTTTACTTTATTTGAGCATGTTGAGAAAAGAACAGAGGCTTTTCGAGAATTAAATGAAGCAAATAAGCTTAAGGATCAGTCTCAATCATTACATTATTTAGAAGTGATTTCTAAACATCAAGAACATATTGATAACTTAAATCAAGAGGTTAAAAGGCTCGATCACGAAGTTGATAATTTAAATAACAGGCTTCAAAGTCTGAGGAAAATATTTCGATAAGAAACGAAAAGTTATTCATTTAGAAGACACGCTTGAGCAACGAGATAAAGCTCTTACAGCACAAAGGAGGAAAGAAAAGTGACGGCTCTTATGGCGCTTTGCGTATCACGAAGGATGAACTCATTCTCTCCCATGGGGAAAACCAAATCCATTTGAGTGAAAAAGGTTTGGTGCTTTCTCATCAATCAACCCGTGTTGAATTAACGGGTAGTGTGCACATTCAAGCAGAAGATTTGCAGCACAATCAAAAATCTGTTGGCGCAAGCCACAAACACGGTGGGGTCAAAATGGGTCCCTCCACAACCTCTTACCCCCTTTAAAGGAGTTTATCATGCGTGAGAACACTTATGTTATTTTAACCAATGCCGATTTTGTTGCTGGTCAACGTTCACCGGGCAAAGGTGAAGAAATTTGTTTAAGTGAGGAAGCGGCTAAATATCCGTTGCTGCTTGGTCAGATTGCTGAAAAACCAGCACCTGTTGTTTCTGCGCCCCCAACTGTTTCTAACACAAAGACAAGCAAAGGGTGCTTAAAGCATGCGGTGTGGGATAAGCGAAAAGGATGGCTCTCTCTTATATGGTTGGGCACATTGCCAACAGTCACTTCGTAAATGTCTGACGACAAGAATTGGGACACGGGTTTTGCGTCGTCATTATGGATGTGATGTTGGAGCATTCCAAGACGCCAATGCTGATCCTGCGACGATGATGCAGCTTTATCAAGCAATTGTTGAAGCACTCGATGATCCAGGGTGTGGAGAGCCTGGGTTTTCGTTGCAGAGGATTGATCTGACAAAAGCAACGCGTGAAGGCACATTCCATTTGTTTTAACGGGCCATTTTGTTTTAACGGGTGTTTTTTATCTCAATGAGCATTTGGGGGATTGGTCGCATAAGGAACCAATGAGTATTGATTTAGAGGTTGGGGATGACAGAGTTTGAACCTTTATCCATTCCACAAATTCCCCCTCCACAACTCCCTTTGCCACAAATTATTGAAGAGCTTTCTGTTGAAGCAATTTTAGAGCAAAAGATCACGCGTTTGACTGAGCTTTTTGCAGCGCATCATATCCCTTATAATGTGGAAAAGACGGCTTATGATCCGGTTGTCATTCAATTGCAAGCGGCCGCTTATGAAGAGTTGCTATTGCGCCAGCGGATTAATGAAGTGGCGCGGGATAATTTACTCACATTTGCGCGTGGAACAAGTTTAGATCATTTGGGGGATTTTCATGGGGTCACGCGCCTTTTGGATGAAGATGATGAGCGTTTGCGCCGCCGCATTCGCTTGAATAGACAAGGACATTCCACAGGTGGCACAGTGCCACGCACTCAATATTTTGCCCTCTCAAGCGATATCCATGTCAAAGATGCTTTTGTTTATCGTGAGGGTAAAAGTCCACTTATTCATGTTGCGCTTTTTAGTGACGCCCCTTCAGGGGTGGCTGATGAAGCTTTGATTGCCAAGGTACAAGCAGCCCTTGATGCCCCCCATGTTAAAATGACCAATGACCACATTTTTGTGAAAAGCGCGGTACAGCGGATGATCAATGTTTCTGCTGATTTTTGGTTGTTACCGGATGAAGGCTCCTTTGTTTTGGAAAGAGCGGAGCAGAATTTAAGAGCAGAATGGGCGCGTGCGCAAAGGCTTGGGCGTGATTTGTCTTTAAGTTGGATACTAAGCCGCTTGATGGTTGAGGGCGTTCACCATGTGAACATAACGCACCCCTTTGAGGATATTTTGGTCGCACCTGATGAAGCTGTAGCTTTGGGGGATATTGTTTTGTCTGAACGGGGGCGTGCTTATTGATGTCTTCGTTGTTATTGCTGCTTAATTACAGCCATTATTTTTCTGAAAAAGAAGCTTTGTAGGGAGAAGAGCATACATGGAGCAGGGCGTAAAACGATGAAATGCATATAACTGATCCAGTAATGTTGACAATAATCGCTCAATATGTTGCTCTGGTTACTTAAACAAATGGCTAGATTGGCTTTTATTCTCTGAGATAAGTGCTACTATTGATGAGATAGAATGCGGATGAGCGAATTATTAGTTAAGGAATTAGAGTAATGGGGGGAAAAAATAATCGTCAAGATTTGAGTTGTTTCGGAATCGCTGTATTCGGTATGATTATTATGATTTTGGGGATGGGGATTGGGCGATTTTTCTATACGCCGGTATTTCCAGTTATGTTGGATGAAGGATTGTTTACCTTTAAGCAACTTTCTTATATAGCTAGCGCTAATTATGGCGGTTATTTAGTTGGGAGTATGTTTTTTTCGTTTTGCAGAGTTGGGAATATATCCCGTGCTCCCTACATGCTATTTGGTGCAGCTATAGTGACGAGTGCACTTATTTTTGCCATGGCGTTAACAACAAACTTTTACTTGGTCTTCTTTATCCGCTTTGCTGCCGGTATCGCGAGTGCAGCAATGATGATTTTTGGTTCTATTACGGTTATGCAGCATACTCACAAGCTGTGGGTTATTGCTTCACTTTATGCAGGTGTGGGAGTTGGTATTCTACTGGGTAATGAGTATGTTATTATTGGTTTGAGTAAATCGCTGAACGCGAAAAATATTTGGTTTGGAGCTGGTTTTATATCTGTTGTATTGTTGCTCTTGTTGTTTATTTTATTTCCACGTCGTGTTGATGCGTCTCAATTTGCTGGTAATGAGTCATTGGCACACGAAAATATCGTTTGGTGGGAACTCGCTCTGATTTATGGGCTCGCTGGGTTTGGTTATATTATTGTCGCGACATATCTTCCTCTGATGGCGAAAACATTTAATTTCCCACTACTCGCTAACCATTTATGGTCGTTTGTCGGAATAGCCATTGTTCCTAGTTGTTTCATTTGGTTATGGGGAGCCCATCGGTGGGGGGTCTTACGTTGTCTGATGCTCAATTTGCTTATCCAAGGAGGATGCGTATTACTGACATTATTCAGCCAGTCTCTTGTACTGATAGTTCTCAGTTGCATAGGGTTTGGATTTACTTTTATGGGGACAACCTCTCTAGTTATGCCGTTAGCTAAGCGTTTATATGCGCCGTATGGCATAAATCTGCTAGGCTTGGCTACCTTAACTTACGGTTTTGGCCAAATATTAGGACCTCTCTTGACGAGTTTTTTACAGTTTGGTTCACATGCCATTGCGCTTTCCGTTATCTGTGGTGCTGTAGCGCTTTTTGCTGCTGCTGGAATCTGCCAATATTGTCTTTGTAAAAAGGTCGTTGGCGTTTCATAAACCCGCAATCTTCACTAAAAAGTCGAGAGAATTTATTACGTTCTTTTTGAAACATTTTGTGAAAGTCAAATTATTCTAATAGGGGAGATTAAAGAATGCTTCACTCTACAGTCGCTATTTTGGGCGTTGGTCCTCGTGGGATCAGTATTCTCGAACGCTTGCTCACACTTTATTCCCATTATCCATTTTCTGGGAACATTGATATTTTATTGATTGATCCCAATGAGATGGGAACCGGTACCCATAGTGTGCATCAGCCAGATCATTTATTGGTTAACACTGTCGCTTGCCAGATTACTTTATTTGGTGATGATACAGTTAAGGGGGTAGGGCCTATTCGTAAGGGACCGAATTTCTATCAATGGGCTATTCAACAAGGTTATCGTAATATTAACGGTGTTTTTTCTCGTACAGAGCATAATGTTGGGAGAGAAATCAAAGAAAATGATTATTTATCACGTCGTTTGTTAGGGGAATACCTGTCTTGGGCTTACCAAGAGCTCACGCAAGATTTACCTTCCGGTATTCGTATTAAGGAGATCCGACAAAAAGTTATCAATCTCCATATCCACCAAGATAATAAAACGGATGTTCTTTTGGAAGATGGCTATCGTTACAGTGTAGATTTTGTTTATATTACCACGGGTCACGGTAAGAATACATATTCATCGCATGATGAAAGCCTGCAACAGTTTGTGGCTGGTCATCAAATGAAAAATGCGCTTTTGAACTATTATTCGAATCCTTATCCAATTGAAAAGTTGGACTCTATACAATCTCAGTCTCGTGTGCTGGTGCAGGGAATTGGATTAACTAGCTATGATGTCTTGTCGCAATTGACTTACGGTCGCGGTGGGACTTTTACTGAAAATGCTGGACAATTGTGCTACATGCCAAGCGGCAAAGAACCGAAGATAGCTCTATTCTCCCGTCAAACATTGCCTTTTAGTAGTCGCGGGATTAATCAAAAGGGTGGTAGTGGGCAATATATACCATCATTCCTTACTCTCGATGCAATACATCATCTGCGTAAGCAATCCAGCATTGCTAACGGTTCTCCGAAGCTGGATTTCGAAACGCAGCTTTTACCTCTGTTGCTTAAAGAAATGTGTTATGTCTATCGAAGTACGCAGCTGGGGCACTGGCTAGACCCTGAAACCTATGTTGTTACTTCCAAAGACGAGCAGTGTATTCAAGCGTTGCTGTATCCTCATCGAAATAAAATATTTGCCTCTTTGAAGGATTATACAAGATTCTTCATGGAGCATTTGAAGGACGATCTTCATTCTTCCGCTGCAGGTAATGTTGATGGCCCAGTGAAAGCTGCTACAGATGTGCTACGAGATGTCCGTGATATCTTACGTTCAGCAATTGATTTTTGCGGGTTAACGTCTTCATCTCACAAGTACTTTATTGAATATTTTAATCCAAACTTTAACCGTATTTCTGTCGGCCCACCGATGCAGCGAAACCAAGAGTTGAAGGCTCTGATGGAGGCTGGTATCGTGACTTTGGCTGGCGGACCTTCACCTAAACTTGTTCTCAATGCTAGTACTAGCCGTTTCGAAATTCAGTCTGTTTTCCAAGATGAAAACAGTTCAGTTGATGGAGATGTGCTGATCACGGCCAAGATTGATAGTTTTTCTCCGTTGCGTGATGAGTCTCCTTTTATCAAAAATTTGGCTGCTCAGGGTATCATCCGGCCATTTATCAACCAAGGATATCATCCTGGTGGTATTGATATTGACTGTCAGCAGCATCCTATAGATACTAAAGGACAAGTACAAAATACATTATGGGTGGTAGGTAATCCAGTAGAGGGGGCCAATTTTTATACATATATTTTGCCTAGACCTTTAGTTAATTCGCGTGCACTGCGGGATGCAGGGCACTGTGTCATTGACATGTACGAGCAGCTTCTTAATCGCCACTCAGTCAAAGATTCAACAATTAATGTACATTGATGATGTAAAAAGCTTCCTGATACGCATGTCCTCCGTATCCGCTATAATAGCGATGCTGATGCTATTCATTTTTCTTATATCTATCTCAATGAGAACTTGGTTTCTTATTCCATTGGCTGGAGTGACTGTTTTCGGTTATTTGCTTTTGACGATACCATACTGGTGGTTGAAGGGGAATGCACGCAGTGGTGTGGTCATCCTGTTGGCTTGTACTTTAGTGCTGATATGGCGTTGGCATTTTCCTGATGTTAGTACTGTGCTTGTGCGTTTTACTGATGTCTTTTGGCTATTACTCGCCATGGGATTGTTGCGCCATGTGATGAATATATGGCGTATTTCAGAATTTCTCTCTGAACGGTTGATGCGCTATGGAAAGGGTTCGCTTACCCTGTCCATCGCGATACTGACTGCGTTTCTAGCTTGGCCGATGAGTTTGGGGGTTATCCCCCTAATGATTGATGCCTTGAAGAAAAGTGTTTTTCCCTCTCGCCATTTGGCCGCTATTGTGATGCGAATGATGAGCATCACAATGGTACTGATGCCAACCAGCATCGGTGCAGCAACAGTTTTCTCTGCTATGCCTAGAACACTAATATTCACATCCGCTGCTTTGGGGATACCACTTTTTCTATTCAGTCTGTTGTTGTTGTGCCTTTCTCCTGTTGTACCGCTAGCTAATCCGATTATTTGCGATGAGAGGAGAGCGAATAAAGAAGGAGAGAGATTAAGAATTTGGATTTTTTTGATATTGTTCTGGCTAACATTTATCGTTGCGTTGACAGTTATCAGGTTGAATGCACTAGAAAGCATTGCGTTGACGGCGAGCATTCTATATGTCATTGAGCGTGGGAGTTCACGCAGTGTTGATTTTTTGACTCCTTTGGTGGCAGTGATACGCAGTATATCAAGTGAAATTCTGTTGTTGCTAGGTTGTAGTCTGCTAATATCTACTTGTGATTTGCTTATTCCTTTGTTGCCGGTGACGTTTAGTCACTCATTGGCATCACTCTCTGTTTGGCAGCGCTATGCCTGTATTCTCTTCGTATTGCCAATTTTCAGTGTAGCAGGAATTCACCCTATGGTGCTATTTAGTTTGGCATTTCCCTTACTAGGGTCATCGATAACTTATGGGGTTACGGATTATTTGGTTTGGATTTGCTTCTTTATTGCAGCTCAACTCCTTTCTCCTGTATCGATAAATGCTATTTTTGCTTCCAGTAGCCTGCATATTTCACCGGTGGATACGAGCTTTAAAATGCATAGCTATTATGTATTAATATTTAATCTTTTTGCGTTCATTTATTTGAGCTTTTTTGTACAATATTTGTAAATTATGGAGATCTTATGCCTTACATAAACATTAAAATTACTAATGAAGGGGTTACCTCTGAACAGAAACGGCAACTAATAGAAGGGGCAACTCAATTATTAGTTAATATTCTGAATAAAAATCCGAAAACGACTGTTGTAGTGATTGATGAGGTGGAGACAGACAATTGGGGTATTAATGGTGTTCCCGTTACAGAATTAAGGAAAGATCAAAATAAAGAATAACTCTATGTATTTGACAATAATTTAAGGTCAATAGGGTTAATCAATATAAAAAATCACGTCCTTTAGCAACATTTGATCAGACCGCCATTGGGGCGGTTGTCACAGCCCCTGATGCACAGACCTATCCCCTCAACGAGCCTGTTCTTCTCTTTACGCATGAGGGTGAGAAAATCCAAAAGCTTGGGGCAAGAGGCACGGCTCTTGATGTGATTAACGCCGTGTGTGCGCAAGGGATTGAGGCACAAATTATCCTTGTGCGTGTGGAAGAAAAATCAACCATTGCTGAGACACAAACTGAGATGGTGGGATCAAACGCTCACCTGACCGGTGTGCAGCCTTGGCTTATGCGCGTGGGCATTTGGGGGTAGAGCCTGGGATTTTACTGGCACCGGCTTATAGTGCAGGGCGGATTGACAATGGCAAAAACCCTGTGGCAGACGCTTTGGAACAGGTGGCAGAAAAGCTACAAGCGATTGCGGTGTTTGATACGGGTGGTAAAAATGCGGAAGAAAGCCTTGCCTATCGCGCAGATTTTTCCTCACGCTTTTGTTATTTGATTGACCCCTTTGTACGGGTGGCAAATGGTGATGGGGGTTGGAGTGTTAAACCGGCAAGTCCTTTTGCTGCCGCCATGTTTATCAAACGTGATAAGCAAAGGGGCGGTGTTTTTTGGTCTCCCTCCAACCAAGATGTTAAAGGCATTTTAGGAACCGCGCGCCCGATTAGCTATTTTGATGGCGAAATCGATCATGAGGCAAATCGCCTTAACCAAGCCGATATTGCGACCTTTATTCCAGCACGACTTAGTCAAAATGGGCAGGGAGAAGTAGCTTCCAATGGACGTATTTTATGGGGAAATCATACCACCTCCAGTGACCCATTGTGGCGTTTTGTCAATGTGGTGCGCACCCATGCAGCCTTGGAAAAAACGATCATTAACAGTTTCCGCCCTTGGGCGAATGATGAAAACCTTACTGGTCAACATGTTATTGCCATTACCCGCAGCCTCACGCAGTTTCTTGATGATCTGATTGCGCGTGGAGCGCTTTTGGGTGGACGTGTCTGGTTTGACCGCGATTTAAATTCCAACAGTACTTTACAATTGGGAAAATTGCGGGTCGAGTTTGATGCAGAAGAAGTGCCACCTTTAGAAGATTTGAGTTTCGGCAGCCGGCGCAATAGCGCTTATTTTGATCGTTTGGCGCAAGATATTCAAAAGAAAATGACTTATCAATTTGGCGATACGCTTGAAACTTATCGCAAAGCAGCAAGGAGTTAAAGCATGACTTTACGCATTGTACGCGGTTTTACCCTGATTGTTGATGATGATGTGAATCTCCATCTTGATCTTGAGACATTGAAACTGCCCACGTTGGAAGAAATCACCGAAACCTATCAACCAGGGGGCTCTGATATGCAGATTGATGTGAGCGGTCTTGGTGTGAAAGCTTTGAGCATACAAATGAAAATCCGCAGTCACACACCCGAAATTATCGGTATTTTTGGTGGTCCTCCTGGTCTTCGTCATAAATTTACCGGCAAAAAACATGTGATCTCTGAAGAAGATGGACGCGAGCATGAGCATTCCATTGATGTTACAGGGCGCTTGGTCAAAGTGGATAGTGAAGGCTTAACAGCTGGGAAAGCAACGGGCTATGATTGCGAGATCAAAAATGTTTGGGACTATACGGAATTTTGGGATGGCTCTGTTTTGCACCGCTTTTCGTTTAAACGGGGCGGTTGGCTTGTCCGCAACGGGCAAGAGATCGGTTCTCGCCGCCGCTCTATTCTCATTTATAGGAATTGATCATGACAAGTTTACAAACCAGCATTGATGTAGAGTTGCAGGCTCCGCTTCCTTATCAGGATAAAGGTGGCAAAGAATCTCTCTGCAAGAAACTGACCTTTTATCGCCCAAACTTCAAGCAAGCACGCCAATTAGCGGTGTTGATTGGACCGCAGTTGGTAGAGCTCGTTCTACCCGCTGTAGAAGAGGATAAAACAACATTGGGCAATGATATTCTTGTTCTTAAGCTTTGTGAGGCTTTATTTACTCATGAGGCTATGGAAGGAATAGCCGTGCTTTTAGCCGATATGTCTCATGAAACGGTTGAATTGATTAATCGTCTTGATGTTGTTGACATTATGGCAGTGTTTAAGGCTTTTTCTGCTTTTTTTACGCAACGCCAATCCTCTCTGCCGGACAATTTGGAGCAGAGTTAGCCCTTTATTATCATTGGGCGCCTTCAGAGATTAACCAGATGGATTGGCTGGATGTGATTGCTTATCGCAGCGAATTAGCACGCTTTAAAGCCCAAGAATATGAAAGTCATCAGTTAGGATAAGAGACGATCATGGATGTTTCCCTTGTTGTGCGTTTTGTCAATCATCTGCAAGAGGGGATAGCTTCTGCCAAGCGTGATCTTGCAGCTTTCAGTTCAGAGGTTGCGCATTTCCAAAACAAGACAAGGCAGCACTTTAAAAATTGGTTTGACCCTGAGCATCTTGAGGATGCGACAAAGAATGCGGAAAATGCTTTTATCCAAGCGCGGGGGCGCATGGTGGGTGCCATTGCGCAAACAGCAACCTTAATTGCACCGCTCTATAAAGCCATGCAATTTGACCAATCGATGAAAGGCTTGGAAAAGGTTCTGGATGCCCCCCTTGATCGCTTAAAGGAATTGCGACGTTTTGCGCTTGAAACCTCCACTAAGATTCCGCTAGCGGCACGTGAAGTTTTGGAACTGATGACCAGTGCTAGCCAAGCAGGGATTGGCGAACAAGATCTAGAAGCTTTTAGCATTTATGCCGCTAAAGCGGCTGTTGCTTTTGATATGACGGGGGATCAGATTGGGGAGCGCTTTGCCAAGTTGCGCAATGTCTTTAAGCTTAATCAAGCAGGCATTGAAGATCTAGGCGATGCGATCAACCATCTCTCTAACCACATGGCCGCCAAGGCAAGTGAAGTGTCTGATTTTACCAATCGTGCCACCGGTGCGGCAACCATGTTTAAGCTCACTGCCCGTGAAACCGCTGCTTTTGGTACGGCAATGATTTCTGCTGGTATCGTTCCAGAAAGTGCAGCGCGTGGTTTTAATGCGATGAGTGCGCGCATTCAGGCAGGGGGTAAACATATTGAAGATGCTTTTGCCAATATCGGGCTTTCCCGCGAAAAATTTATGCAAGATCTGGACAAAGATGCCACCGGTACCTTGGTACGCTTTTTTGATGTTTTAGCGAAATCTGAACAGGGTATGCGCTCGCTGATTGCCATTGCTGGGCGGGACTTTACCGGTGATTTTGCCAAATTGGTGGGCAATCCCGAATTGTTAGGGCAAGCTTTAGATTATGTGAAAGATCCACAAGTCTTTAAAGGTTCTGTAGAACAAGAAGCAGACAAACAAGCAACCGGTGCCATGCGGCAATTTGAACTTTTGCAAAACCGCATTGTGGCTTTGGGGATTACCATTGGTGAAGTGCTTCTGCCCCCCCTCAACAGTTTGATGGAAAGTGTTGGCAATTTTACCAATGGGTTGATGGCGTGGGCGAATGCCCATCCCACTTTAACAAGCGTCATTATCAAAACCATTGCTGCCCTGATGGCTTTTAACATTGCTCTACGGGTTTTGCGCTTTGCTTTTGCTGGCACTCGCCTTGGCTTGCTAAAGTTGATAGGCTCTTTGATCAAACTTGTTGGTGTGAGCGGTAAGCTTAAAACAAGCTGGCGTGGCTTAGCAGCCTCAGGGCGTTCCTTGAAGTTATTGATGGCAGGGCTTGGTGGGAGCGCGCTGCGTCTTTTACGCCCGATGACTTTACTCGTGGCAGCGTTTCGGGGTGTTATGGTCTCTGGTTCTGCATTTGCTGCCTCTTTTGGCTCTGTTGGGGCAGCGATAGAAGTGGCTGGGGCAGCTATTGCCTCTGTTGTGGGGGGTATTTTTACCCCAATAGGGGCTGTGGTTGCTGCTGTTGTGGCGGTCATACTGGCAGCTGGTTTTGTTTTGTGGAAATATTGGGATCGTTTTTCTTCTTTTATGAAGGGCTTTGCACGGGTGATATCTCGGGCTTTTGGGCAAGCCTTTGAGGCTGTCATGCGTTTTTTTGGTGCCGATACCACCACCATTACGCGTTGGAAAAATATAATCGCCAATGCTTTTGATTTCTCTGAACATTGGCAAAAGTTCAAACAAGGACTTGACGTTGTTGGCAGGTTGTTTGGCAATGTGTGGGAGGGCTTTAAACAAAGCCTTTCCAACTTTTGGAGCTGGTTGGGAAGCTTTTTTGCCCGCGAAAAGCTCTCTGATGCTGCCAAGGCAAGTATGGAACAAGCTGGGGAAGATTTAGCGAGTTGGATTGTCGATGGTTTTATGGGCACCATCTCACAATTGACAGATTTTTGTAAATCTTTGCCTCATCGTATGAAGGGGTGGTTTGGGTCCATTAATTTAAGAGAGTTTTTGCCAAGTTTTTTGGGAGGCACAACAGCCATTCAACCGATTGCACAATTTGCGGGGGCGGGGCATGCCAATTACTCTGT